>NZ_JAVDQG010000004.1:300000-473797 GCF_031454155.1 Desmospora profundinema | reverse complement strand
GTTCGATATGACTCTTATGTACATATGTACAAGGCTTTCTGTTTTGTTGCACTCATCCTCTGGTCTATTAATCGAATTTTGAAATAAGTTCTAATACTTACTGTGAGATTTTAAGGAGCAGGAGATTTTACGCTGTAAGCGATAAGAACAAGCCCAAATTAAATCCTATCCGTGTAACAAAGAAGACGTTGGAACGGTGATATAGAGCGCACCGTCTGTCCGGTAAATTGAGAGGTGTATGATATGGAATGGTTACGATTAGTAATCGGTATATTAGGACTAATATTAGTTTTACAACTCGTACAACTCTTTCGGTTTAATAAAGATTTAAATAAACAAATCACAAATGAATGGCGTTTATCACGTAACTTTAGAGTTAGATGGGATGAAAGATTCTCTAGAATAACTGTAACTATTTTTTTACAATCATTTTATCCATTATTTATCGTTTGCTTTCGTGAACCATCCGTAACATAAAAAAAGCCCACCGAATCGGTGGCTTTTTTAAAACTCGTTACTTAGATTCTTTTTTGATTCAGGTTTGATTCAGGAATCAACAGACGTTTACTTAATGAATGATCCGATAATGGGGTAATCGAACCGACGCTCTTGGAGTGCCCTTATAATCCCGATAATCGGGGCGATCAATCCGATGAGGGCAAAAATAATCAGGAACGGCAATCCGATCAGGATAAAGGAAAAAACATAGGAGATGGATACCAACAACCAGATCACAAAATGAAAAACAAGGGCTTGCAAGGAAAGCCTCTTTAGATCGTCCTCTTTTGCCAGAAGCCAAACAAGCAACGGCACGAGCACAGGAGCAAACCATGTACTCGCATGGATTAAGATTTTTACCACCTTCATGTTCTTCCCCCCTTTACATCAAAGTCCGGCAAGGATCCCTGCTCTCATCCATTATATCCTGAATCAAACATGCGGGTTCCTTCTTTTTCAATACCCGAAAAGCGACAAACACAGCTAATGCATGGCCAACAAACTCAGCCCCCTCAAAAGAGGGGGCTGAGTTTGTCTCTAATCCATGATCCAGGATATCCTACCCGATCTGAGTCCGAGCAATAGGGGTCACACCGGACAGCACCTTTTTAATGGATTTTAATGCTTTATCTGCATCTGTCCCATCCGTATAGAGCCATATATGCTCACCCGATTTTACTGTTGAAAAAAACGACGTTAAGCCCGACAGGCTTTTCCCATCACAAATTTCGTTATTCTTCTGAAAGAGAATGGTGCTTTCATAACGGGAATTAACGGCTACCAGATTGAGCACCTGATTAAAACATCCTGTCAAAAAGTGTTCCGGGAGAGTAATGAACATTTTCCCTTGTTTCATGATACCACCCTCACTTATGTCAGGTTTATTCACATCGATTATCGTTGTAACATGATTTTACCATACAACCGGAGTGAAATAAAGGTTTATGTCAATTTTCCTGACATAAAAATTGATAAGCAAGAGGCATTCCGAGATACAGGCCTTTCAAAAGCCAAAAAACGAGGCGGATCGCCTCGCCCTCTCCTCCCTTCCTGTAGAATTAGAAAGGGATAGCTAGTTTTGGATCAGGTATTGATATTCCTCTTTCGAGAAAAAGCCGTATAGCCTGCTTTTGGCTTCTTCCGGAGTGTAATGCAAGTTGCGGATTCTGCGTTGCCGTTCCTTTTCATCATAAGGAACGTAAATCCATTCGTGGTCCTCCAGATTTAAACGAATCGCCTGGAACTTCGCAACGATAAAGGTGGAAGCGCTGATTAAGTAGGGTTTATCCAAAGACGGCCTCCTTTCTTAAGTAGATTAAACATAAGAAACCGCATGGAATATAAAAGGATTACGCTGGATTTTTTTCGACAGGAACCGATTGAGACGTTGAACCATTTCCGCCCTCCATTGGGCACGATCCACTTCTCCTCGATCACGCTTTCATCCACCACCATTAAATCAGTGGGGACCCATCCCTTCTTCATTCCTCTTCTACGGGTTAAATGAACCTTTTCTCCATTATCCAAAACAAAGATGTTTTCCGGCTTCACTCCCGTTTCTTCGGCCAACTTCGCATGGGTGACGAGCATCCGATATTCGCCGTGGATGGGGATGAAATACTGCGGTTTGGTCAGGCGAAGCATCATCTGTTGATCGTGTTGGCTTCCATGACCGGAAGCATGGATATCCACTTGGGGCCATGGATGACATCGGCTCCCAACCGAAACAACCGATCAATGGTTTTATAGATACGACGAGTATTTCCCGGGATGGGAGCAGGAGACAGGATCACGGTATCCCCTGGCTGAACCTGAACGGAGCGATGGGATTTTGCCGCGATCCGCGACAGTGCCGACCGGGGTTCCCCCTGGCTCCCGGTACATAAAGCCACCACTTTATCGGCTTTGTATCGGTGAATCTCTTTTACATCGATAATCAAATGATCCGGGATTTTCAAATGGCCGAGAGTCTCGCTGATCGCTAACGCCCTTTCCATACTATAGCCCAAAATAGCCAGCTTTCTTCCATAGAGGTGAGCGGCTTCCACGACTTGTTGCAGGCGATAGACGTTTGAAACAAAGGTGGAGAAGAAAATCCGCCCCTTCGCTTTACGAAAGAGCTTTTCAATCGACTTTGCCACCATCTGTTCGGAAGGGGTGGGACCGGTTCGTTCACGATTCGCTATCTATCTGTCGCTTCGTTATCCTCCTGTTGGACCCTGGATGGTTCAACAAACTTCATTGATGCACCGTTGGGAGTCTGATGGATTTCTTCCTTGAGAAGCCCCAATATTGGTCCAGGCTCCATTGATAGATCCGATCCTGGCTCAGAAGGATACCGAACGCAGTGGTATAGAGGACCAGGCTGATCAGATTCATGTTTCCCGAGAGAATAAAGTTGACGTGCATGAACAGGCAGAGCATCACCGACGGAACGATCAGAAAACCGAATATCAGGAATAACCCTAAGATGATTTGGGTGATCGGGATGACATAGTTGAACAATAACAGGTGTTCCAGCACCACGTGCTCGATGAAAAACTTGTAGAATCCCGGCACTTGGGGCAATGTCAGCGCATGTTCCAGATAACTATGAAGAAATTTTCCCGGTTGCGTGAACCATCCCTCCCCCGTCACCTTGGAGACTCCAGCCGACAACCAACCTACCCCGAACAAAATCCGCATAATGGTCACCAAATGTAGCAATACACTCCGGGGCCATTTTTTTGATTCTTCTGGTTTTTTATCCTCGTATATGTTTCGTTCCGATTTCACAAAGCCCGTATGGGTTTGTCGTATCTTTTGCAAGAATCTTCCCTCCGTCCAACAACAAACTTCAGACATTGCCATGTCTGCTTTTCATCCATCCGAGTTCCCATTATGATGGCTTTTCCTTTCTTTCTTCCTTCCTAAGAAGACCTCCAAGTGTTTCCTTATGTCTAATTTCTTTCCTCGCTGCAACTTTATGTCCAAAAAAAAGAGCGGGTTGCGGGGAGAATGTTGGCCGATGGAAAATATGATTTATACGGAAAACAAATTTGCCTTAAGCCAAATTATACGCAAAGCCGGTCTTAAAATAAACTTCTTTTAAAAAGGAAATTTATAGTAATCATGATCCGCCTTGGATGTTTGTTGAAAAACATCATTTTAGGAAATCGAGCAGGGGCTCTCCCCATTTGGATGGGGTGATGGCCCGATGTAGGGGAGTATCCAATGTAGCGTCATCATCGGTCATCGCCAATTGATTCATAAAATGGAGGGTTTGATTTTCCTTGATGGAAGCGGATATTTTAGTTTTTTAAAGCGAAGAAGCAGATAGAGGATATAAGTCTTCCATCTGCATAAGTGTTCATGTATTTTTCACAATTTTTTCCATAGTATACAGGTACTCTTGTTTCCAAAACAGAATACATTGAAGTACAGCCTGCTAGAATGTTGTCGATTACAGAGGCTCAAATATAGAGAACAATCCGACACGATCGGGATGATCCTCTGTATATTTGAACATGTGGAGGGAATTCAAATGGATGTCATGGATGGCTTAAAACGATCGCTTCAAACACAGACACAAGCCGATTGTTCATATCTTAGACGTGTGATTGAACAAATCCATTGTACATTTGAGAAAATCACCCCATATATTACACCCCCTCAGCCGCCGCTCAACTACGGAAGGAATATTATTTTCCGAACCGATTTGTTCGAAGCGATTGTCTTAAATCTTCCCGGGCATACGGAAACACCGATCCATGATCATGGCGAATCCATCGGTTGTGTATATGTGGTTTCCGGAACAGTATTAAACAAAGTGTGTACCATCCCAAGCCATTTACGGGTTCCTGTACTTTCTGAAGAAAAGCGATACCAATCGGGGGAATTTATTCACATCAATCGTGGGCAAATTCATTCGATGCACAACCCGGAACAGGAACGGCTTATTTCTTTCCATATCTATTCGCCACCCCTGAAGGGTACAAATACCTATACCCTTCCGTCATCGTAAATGCTTGGGTCTCGTTTCGCCATCTACACTTTTACATACAGGAACCATCAGAATGGATTTACCCATCGAGTAGAAAACCTGGTTAACCTTTGATCGACTCCAACCATTCTGCATAACATTCCTTGCATAAGAGCTCATTTCGTTCTCCGTCTGTTTCGTAAAAGGTGACAGGGTGAACGTGGCTCACTTGATGTTCACAGTGATAACACGTGTAATCATTCACATGAAAAGCCTCCTTACGATTTGGACGTTCGAGGCTTATCTTTTCCATTTTCCCCGCAAACCATAAACCCAAGAAAACCAGAACCAAAGCCGGCGGTTGGCGGCTTTGGTTCTGGTTTCTCTCCCATCTCATCCCTCTAACTCCGAATCAAGAGATGCCCTCTATCATGGCTCGAATGCTCTATAGAGACTGGACTTTTATCATTTAGTGCACTTTTCGGCTGCTACAAACCACAATTGAAGTTCTTCACTCTCCCCACTGGGGTCATTCTCCGTTTGGGTATGTATCTTTTGTTCTAAGATCCGATAATCGGGTTCCAGTAGTTTTTTCAGCTCATCACCGGTAAAAAAATGCAAGGGTTTGGATTCATGTTTAACAAATGTATTTGGTTCTACTTCAAGGCCGAACCCATAATTATGGGGATCAGAGGTTGAAATGCATGAAAAAGTAAGGATTCCATTATCCTTGAGCCATTCTGTCATCCTCTTTAAAAGGGATTCCCTTTGATCTTTTAAAAAAAGGTGAATGACGTATGACAGATAAACGGCGTCGAATTTTTTTCCTCTAAGAAAATCTATGTCAAAGAGATCACCCTGGAAGAATGGAACATCGACGGATTGTTCGGCAGCCAGCGCTTTCGCGTGTAAAATCGATACATTTGAGAGGTCAAAAGCCGTTACATCAAAACCCTGAAGTGCAAAATACACGGCATTTCGTCCGTAACCGCAACCTGGAACCAGTACATTCTTAACCCCTAAACGTGTAAAATGGGGGAAGGATCGTACAGCGGATGGACAAGGATTATCCCCCCATAACCTTCCTTGAGAATACCGTTTATCCCAATAAGTCTGATTATTCATTTTCTGCCTCCCTTTTACCGGATTATACCGTAAAAAAACGATGTTAGGGGTAAGAGATAACTCCCTTCATCAGGGCGTGTCTGAACAATCTGTAGGGCGAGGTCCCAGGTCGGTAGGCTGTCTTCGTTTCGTTGCAAAAAAGTGCAGGAACGAAGTGACCAGGCGAGACCTGCGCTCTGTGAGTACAAAGGCGAACCAAGGGCCATACCGACCCTCTCTTGTTCTTGCGGAAAATTGAATGACCAGTGGCCCAACCCATACAAAACCTGCGGGACCGTCGGCCCCGCAGGTTTGTTATGTCGGTAGTAGAATTCACTCGACCGAACCAGATCAGCGTCGTTACCTCCATCACTGTTCACTTTCGTAACCATGGTCAAAATCAATTTCATAGATATCCACCCAATTGACATCGGTTGGAATCTGTTTTGTTTCTATGACTTTAGACAGAATTTCATACGCCTGATCACGGGATACATAACAGCAGCTCGGAATTCGCATCGGTTCTCCACCAACCCAGTGCTCCACCACTTCGATCTCGACATTCTCTTTGCATGGCGCCAGATAGTCGGGATGGCGCATGATGAAAAAGCCGTAGGGTTCATCGAAGAAGAAAATCAACCGTTCGTTTAATCCTTCTATTTCTAAAGCCGAATCCCCACCGCCTTGGGCCCAATAATCGGCTTCCCGGTTGAAAACCAGATCTTTGATAAATTCCAATGTTGGATTCTCAACCGAATCGCCTACTGGACCATGGTAAACCAAGTAAGACACACCAACCTCTCCTTTCGTCTATTTGATCGCTTTGATGATATCCGGTACTTGCCTTCCGCCGCTGAAAATGTGCAACTCTTCCACTCCGAGCCGCTTCAGAAGTGCGGGCATTTCTCCTTTACAGATATTGCAGGTTGGCCGGTCGACATGCATCGTCAGCTTCTTCGGCATTTTTTCTCCCAATCGCTCCATCCGTTCATAAGCCCGTATTAAAGCATGGGATTCCGCATGGCTCAGGGATTGCGCATGTCCCAAGTGCTTCGGTTCATTTTTCTTCGGCGGAACCCACTTTACTTCCTTCAGCCATTTTCGGCGTAAATCCATATGTCTCGGTGCCCATTTGGACTGTTTAATCAGTGTCGTATTGACACCAAATATCCCGCGTCCATTTACCTCTACCCTGGCAACCGTTCCCGTACGACCATTTTTGAGGGAGTATGGGGGCACATTAGGCAAGATTCTTCTCAATCGTTCGATCTCCGCGTACCCTTTGCTGATCCCCGCTCCCTTGCCGAGATGGCTGGCTCCACGACTAACCGATGAAAACCCTCCCGCAATACGACCGGCCGGTCCCAGGATCCCAAGCAGCCGTACATGGTCTTCCAACTCTTCGCCGGTGATCAGATCCCGTCCGGTGATCGCTTCCAGAATCCCCTTCCCTTGTCCCACTCCTGGCACAAAGTCCAAGCCGATGCTTAGAATGACGGCAAACATACTTAAACCTACGGTTGCCGCCACGGCGGCCCGCAAGGTGCTGTAACAATCCCGAAAGTCCCCACAGTTATGGGCTTCCGCCACATCCGGAGGCCACAGCATAAACAGCCCTGCGGCCAACAGCATGATGATCCATAGCCGAGCACCGCCGAAATGACGGAACGATTGTCGTATCCGCATTCTTAACTGTTTGGGGATCGTTGCCTTTTTCATGCCGATGGCCCTCCTTTCGATTCGGAAGACGGGAAAGAAGAAGGACGTGGCCTCGGTTTTGGATCTCCGGGGTTAAGCAGGAAGGTGATCAGCATGGCCAGCCCTGTCAGCAGAATCACCGGACGGAATGTATACGAACGGCTGGAAAAGGTATAATCCAATACCGTGTGGGACAGATACAACAGGAGAACAAACCCGATAATCAGACGGTACAACAGCGGAATGCGTTCCATCCACTCCGGCCATTTCCCGAGAGGAACCGGAATGAGGCGGGCTCTTGCCGCTTGTAATACCAGAATAAACGCTCCCAGCAGAAAAGCGTCCAGCCATGATTCGTACAAACCAGCTAAGACAAGGGTTAACATGGCGGAAACCAAAACCGTATGTATCCATGGATGCAACCGTTCCCCCAGCGGAACGAGATTCGGCTTTTCCTCCAATTTTTGTTCAAAGCGGTCCGCAACGCGGTCCATCCGTTTCCGTAACTCCGCCCGAAAAGTGGTCAAACTCTGGAGGTATACTCGCAGAATGGAGATGAACACCGCGATCATCACCAGCCAAAATCCGTACACTTGAAACGTTTCGATCGCATCCACACGAGGGTTGCGTGAAAGCCATGTGAAAACCGGCCGGATCAAAACAGGCATGATCTGTACCCAGAAATATACCATGACACCGGTCAACAAGCCGTGCCCGATCATGACGAACACCGTTTTGGCTTTTTCACTCAGTCCTTGTGGCGGACGGATTTGGACAAGCAGCTGTTTGGTTAATACCGGAATCTTGACCAGCAGTACCGCCAGCAGTCCATAGGAAATCAGCAACGGAATCCGGTAAAAAACCACATTTTCAACCACACCGTTACGGCCAAACCCCGGGGTGGATGACCAGTCCAATGACAGGACGAATTCTCCAAATATAAAACCAACCAGAAACATCAAGCCCAAGTGAGCGCTGAATATCCCCAGGATGACAGCGATGGTGAGGAATAAGATCGATTCGGAGTAGACGTACTCATAACCAAGATGAAACCAACCAAAAAGCAAACCGGTCAAAAGAGCCACCGGCGGTGCCAAAGCTCCCCAACGCGGCCAAGCAGTCAGGTGAATCCCGTCGGTCATCGTAAGCGGCATAGTACGGCTCCCATACAGCCCCCACAGGGAAAGTCGTATCCAGAAAAATTCAGTCAGCCTCTTTATCAAACCGGAATCAGCCTTTTCATGCTTGGATCCCTGTTTTTCCTCCATACTTACCACCTTCATAACGGATGATTAATCTTTGGGCCGCAACCCCCAGGACAAGACCGTAAAACACGTGTCCAAAAATAGACATCCCTACGAATTGACCGATTTGATCGATACGAAGCCATCCAGGATACACCGTAAGCATGAGTGCCTCCAGCAAAAGGGCCCATGTCAGACCCGCCCAAATCCCTTTGCGCGCAAAAGCGATGGCATAAGCGATCGCAAACGTGAGCCCATTGATCACGTGGTAGACGGTACCGAGCATAAAGATACCTGGCCCTCTTACTTCCTCGCCCACAAAAGCTTGGCCGAATACCATAAAGGCTTCAAAAGGCCAGACGGTCATCGGAGTGAGAGTGACCAATAAATAACGGGAAAGGTCATACGCAAGGGTCGCAAGCACCCCGGACAACAGCCCCACTTTCACAAGTGCTTTTAAAGATTTCCGTTTATGATCGGTCGCTTTACGCCAAATAAGCGACCCGATCAACACTGCCCCAAGCACAGTGACGAAAAAAGTGGCCAATAACGAGATGCCCGACAAAATGTAAACAAGCAGGGCCGCTCCGGAACCGGTGAACAGGGCGGCCAACATCAGTTGCTGTCGATTCAAAAACCTGCTCTCCTCCGTTTCGTTTTACAAAGAAATATTCGATTAATTTTCTTTCTCTTTAAAAGATACGGTTCAACAAAAAATGGGAACTTCCTTCTTATCCTCAAGAATTAAAAAAGGGCATTTCATCTTATCCATTCACCTTGACAACCCCAAGGGGGTGAATCCAAGTAGTTCCCCATAAAATAACGAAGATTAAAAAAGTTTAACGGACGTAAGTTTAATTGGAAAAATTGCGGGGTTGCCGCGTTAATCGCTGGTGGGATGATACTTGGAGGTACGTTCGGTACACAGTTCATGGATGCCTCGACTCCTACCGGATCGATGGCCGGGCTTAAGGATAACAGTTAATTCCATTATGACTATAACAGCTTTTATAAGTATGTACGCCCCACGCTTACAACGTGAGGCAGTGTTTTTAATTAACTCCGTTTACGCGTGCAACTGCGACGACCCAACCACGATTAAGATCAAGCCAATTTCTCATGGGGTCGATCCGCACGCCTCCCGGACCGTAAGTGTGAATAATCTTGTTATCCCCGTAGTAGATTCCAACGTGCCGGATGGTGTTAGGGCTTCTACTGTCTCCGGTAAAGATTAAGTCCCCCGGCTTTAACTGGCTCTTAGCAATCGGACGGGTATTGCTTGCGTTGTACTGTTGAATGGCAGATCGGGGAAGGCTGATTCCATTTTCCTTGAATACCCGTTGTACAAAGCTGGAACAATCAAACGTAGCAGTGGTGTTACTGGATGATCCCAGCCTGTACGGTGTCCCCAAGTACCTTGTCCCATACTTGGCAATCTGTTCACCCTTTGTGGTGTTTCCGGGTTGGTCGCTAACTTTCTTAGATACACTTTTGTGTACATAAGCCGTGCGTCCGTCTCTCAATTTAACTTGGAACCAGTTCGGCAAGGCTCCGGTTAACTTCAGTTCCTGTCCCGCGCTTACCTTTGTAATAACATTGTTTGCGTTAAGATTGGGTGTAGAACGTACATTAACAGTGCCCACAGGGATAAAAACCTTGCCACTGGCAGACTTTACGTTATCCGGTTTGCTGTCGTTGTCCTGCTGTGCAACTTTTTGGGATACGCTGTTGTGGACGTAACCTACGCGCCCGTCACTTAATTTAATCCTGTACCAAGTGCCCGCAACGCCCTTTAATTTAAGATCCATTCCAGCATATACAGCGTGTATAATCGGCGCTGTAATGCTCGGGTTCTTCCTAATGTTCACCCTTCCTTGCGGAATGTGAACTTGTCCACTTTCTCGTACGACTGAAGCACTACTATAATCGACAGATGCGCTCGCTTGGGGTACGTTAAACGCTAATCCTGCCACCACCAAAGACGCACATATTGACCCAATAAACCAATTTCTCCATCGCATTTTGGGTTTTTCTCTCCTTTCAAGTATTGTGCAAATCTGTGATTACCAATGGTGGTAATGGTTGTGGGAGAGAAAATCCATTGATATTAGCCGTTTTGGGGTTGAAGTAGATTCACCTCCAAAAGGATCAACTCCTGAAACAGCCTCTTTAGCCGTTTAACTACGGTAGCATTTGGCCGTTGATTGACCGTTCCGTTGCTTACCACTTCGCATGGTCCCTTCTGGCAGATGACCCCTCGAATAAGGGAAGTCCTTGAGCTTTACACGGTTAAGGACAACTGCGGCAACGACAACTTGACCTTTGTAAGGATCACCACGGGATTCTGAGTAAACCAGCCGTGACAACAGATCAACCTCTTGCGCGGTGTCAGTCACTTGTGCAAGTTTGTTCCACGTCTGCTTACCCACAATTCCGTACACCCTTAGTCCATGCTGTCTCTGAAAGTCCATTACAGCCGTTTGGGTTAATGGCCCAAATATACCGTTCATTCTGGCCTTATAGTGTCCAGACTGATCCAAACGGTGTTGAATATCCCACACATACCCACCCTTACCACCTATCTTCAAGGTTGACCGTAGGCATGTCCTGTGTCAATTGTTAAATAAAGGAACACTGAGGTTAATTAGTTTTATAAAATTTTTAAACTATACAGAATCATTCATTTAAAAGATACGGTTCAACAAAATATAAGCACTTCATCTTATCCTTAAGGTTTAAAAAAGGGGGTATCTCATCTTATCGACATTCACCTTGACAACCTCAAAGAGCCCGAGTAAAATACGGAACAATGGAAGATCCAATCGTCTCTTATCCAGAGAGGTGGAGGGACTGGCCCTGTGAAACCTCAGCAACCTCGGTTCACGAGACCGATGGTGCTAAATCCAGCAGAGCATGGCTCTGAAAGATAAGAGGAGGGCCCTTTTAATCAGGAAACCTCTTCTGGGAAGAGGTTTTTTTAATTCCTTTCGTTTCACGAGACTCCATCAAAAGATGAGGGATTGAGATGAAGGACTATTCATTGACGCAGGTGGAATGTGAATGGACGCAACAATTGAACCGATGGGTAGAAACATTTCGGCCCTATTCCACTGAAGGAAAGTGTGCCACTTATATTCCGGCCCTGGCCGAAGCGAACCCCGAACATTTGGGGATCTGTGTGGCAAGTGAGGGCGGGCAGGCACTCAAGGCGGGAGAATGGAACGTCCCGTTTACCATGCAAAGCATTTCCAAAGCGATCAGTTTTATGGCCGCCTGCTCGATCCACGGGATTGAGCAGGTGATGGAGCGGGTGGATGTGGAGCCTACCGGAGATGCGTTTAACTCCATCGTTCGCCTGGAAGCCCACAAACCGGGCAAGCCCTTTAACCCGATGATCAACGCCGGGGCCATCACCGTCACTTCTCTTCTTCCGGGAAAAAACGCCATAGAAAAATTGGAACCGGTCATCGATTTATTGGAGGATATATTGGATTATCGCCCGCCTCTAAATGAAAGCGTATTCAAATCGGAATGGGAAACCGCCTATTTAAACCGGTCCCTCGCCTATTATCTGAAACAAAACGGCGTATTGGCCTCCCCTGTGGAAGAAGCGTTGGAAGCTTATTCCCGACAATGTTCCATTCAAATTACCGCCGAGGATTTGGCCAAGATCGGACTGGTGCTCGCCAATGACGGACTCCACCCCTACAAAGGAACCCAAGTGGTTCCCCGGAAAATAACGAAGATCACAAAAGCGTTAATGTTAACCTGCGGTACCTACAATGCCTCGGGGAGATTGGCGGCATTTGTGGGTGTTCCCACCAAAAGCGGCGTAGCCGGCGGCATTTTGTCAGCCATTCCGCCGCGGGGACGGAATAACGGCCCCTTTTCCCACGGGTGCGGAATCGGCATCTACGGTCCGGCGATCGATGAAGTAGGCAACAGCGTGTCGGGTATTTTATTGTTAAAAGAAATGGTCGAGCAATGGGACCTCAATATTTTTTGAGTGAATCCGCAGGCCGTAACCAACCCTGACTCCCGCCTTATGATTGCTTAAACAAATCTGGACGGTCCCTAATCCCTATGATATTCTACGGAAGGAAATGATAGTGAAATCATCACCAGAAGCGGCCACGGGATATGGAAAATAACCCGTTTCCCTTCACTGGGAGCGGGTTATTTCTTTTGTATGCCGCCATAACCATCTAGATGGAGAGGGGAGGTTTGATCATGCTTGAAGCCATTCTTCATGGAGTGGTACTCGCATTTGGCTTAATCATTCCTTTAGGGGCGCAAAACGTATTTGTATTTAACCAAGGAGCCAACCAGCCCACTTTTTTACGTGCCTTACCCGTGGTTCTGACCGCGTCTATTTGTGATTCGCTGCTGATCCTTTTGGCTGTGTTGGGAGTCTCCCTCATCGTTCTCTCCATGCCTTGGTTGCAGCTGGGGCTTTTCAGCGTCGGCTTCTTCTTTTTGTTGTACATGGGATGGTCTGTGTGGAAAAGCAACCCATCTTCCGCATCGGAAACCACCGATAAACCCCTGAGCGCCAAACGGCAAATCGGCTTTGCCGCTTCCGTTTCCTTGCTGAACCCGCATGCGATCATGGATACCATCGGAGTAATCGGAACAAGCTCTTTAAATTACGCGGGTCTCGAAAAATGGCTGTTTACGATCAGTTGTATCATTATCTCCTGGTTATGGTTCATCGGGTTGGCCATCGCAGGAAGATGGCTCAAGACAATAGATCAATCGGGCACTTGGTTGCTCAAACTCAATCAAATTTCCGCCTTTATCATATGGGGAGTCGCTCTTTATATTGGGAATTTGATTGTAAGGGAATTGGTGTTGTAATCGGGTTAGATGAATGAGGCAGCATTTCTGTTTGGAAAGGCTGCCTCATTGATCATTGAACTAGTTGAGGGTTTTAATTGAAAAAGATAATAAAATAAACTGCCTTGATTCAATTTAGATTACATGAGATCCCGGACATGTTTTATCTCAGACTGGTGATATCTTTTCTGGTGATATCTTTTTAGAAGAAGTTTAACCCCCGGCAGGATTACTTGATATAACATTATCCGATTCAGTAGCGTAAACTGAAAGCGCTTCCATGTTTACCGTTTTATCACTTACAAACAACATTCCAGACATAAGCGAAATGGAGATAAAAAGCAGAATTTTTTTCCGGTTACTTTGTTTCATCGAACATCTTCACCCCCAATTCTTCAAGTTCCTTTTGTACTGTATACATATTAGCGGTGTACTTCTGGAATTCCTGCTCGTTACGTCCTTCCCAACACTTAGCCAATCGATAGAGGGCGACATATTCTCGCTTTTTATATCCATGTCTACGGGCCAGCTCTAAAGATCGATTGTAGAATTTGATTGCCTCTTCCGTCTTTTCTTGTTTACAATAGAAGTCGCCCATGATTTGAAGTGCATTGTCAAGCCGTGGTGCATCATTAAATTTTTCTCCTACTTCAATAGCCTTTTTAATAGAATCTTCAGCCTTTTCCCATTCCATTTGTATCATGTGAAGCAAACCAAGGCTAGAATATGCAGTGATAAACTTATCTTCTTCTACATTTCTCCCTCGAAGCAACAGCACTTGATCGAAACAATACTCAGATTCTTCCAATTTATCAAGATCTAAATATACATTACCTAACACTGTCCAAAGATCAAACATTAAGTTATATTGTTGATTCAATCGTGCTAAATCCAGACCTTCCGTTGCGAACTCAATCGATTGATCATGTTGTTTTAACTTTCTATTTAGTTCTGCTCGTAACCAATAAAAAGTGAGAAGGACACTTGACTGTTTTATCTTATCACGAGAGCTCCAAACCTTATCAACAACACTCAAACTTTCACTACATCTACCTAACCGTTCCAAATATATTGCTTTGTTCATAAACAACAGATATTTAAGATATTGACGTTCACCATTTTCTACGAAAGCATCCATAGCGCTTTCAGTAAACTGCAATGCTTTTTCAAGGTCATTTTGAAAATGACAACAAACTCCTAACTCCAGGAAACTAATAGCTTCAATGTTTTTGGATTGAAATCTCTGACTAGATAATTGAATTGCTTTATAATAGGATCGTTCTGCACGCTTCCAGTTCTGTTTCAACCGATAAGACTTTCCCTTTAAATAGTGCATTGTTGCTGCATATGGATGGTTTTCCTCCAGATTAAACTCATTTAGAGACCCTATCGCCTCGTCTATTTCTCCTGTGCTGATGGTCACCTCGATACCAAGCATTCGAAATTTTATCTTCTCTAAATCCTTCTGTTCCTGTAACATCATTTCGGGAATTTTGTCAATACTCAAATCCAATTTTTTAAGAAGATACATTGCTTTATCGGGACTAACGTGGGAAACCCCACGTTCAATGTTACTAATCGTGGCCGGAGAGATATTTTCATCCGCAAGATCTTCCAGACGGAGCCCCCGCTCTTTCCTCACTTTACGGATAATTTCGCCGATTTCATGAATGCTTGAAACGGACATGACCTCACCTCATTTGGGATTGTTATCTTTATTCTACTACACGATTACTGTTTTTGGGAATATTAATTGAACAAAAAAACGGAAAAATATAAACTCTGATTTTTACCCTTTATCTCTCTGAAGCATGAAAAAGCGGATACATCGCCAATTTTAAGGATTTTTTCTATTCAAATTCAATAAAAATCATAAATGAAACAGGGAGTAACCAACTTTTAATCTCTATTTCAAAAGTGAAGGTCCTTTAACTATCCTTGTTTTCGTATGTAGGAGATCATTTCCAATTATAAAAAGTCAGGAAATCAATCCTCCACATTTTAAAAAACTTTTTTACATCACTATCACACGTTTTGTATTCCCCGAAGCCGAATGGCGGGTATCATCGCTCCACTTCCACCACAAATGCTACCGAACTGTCCCCTTCTTTCCACCATCCGGTCACACGAAAGACCACCCGGCCCGGCTCAGCGGGTACTGTCCACGCCTCGTCGTCCTCCCGCTCGAGGGGCTCACTCTCCCGGAACGCTTCGATGTGGCGGGTATCAGGAGGGTCCTCGTACTCCAGCTCGATCAGAGCACCGGGTCTTACCGAGACGGCTGATTCTTTCTTCATCAGATCAACCGAATGGGCCATGTCTGCACAGACTGACGAATTCCACGTTTTCCAACAGTAGGAGCTTTGTACACTCTTCACCTCTTTTCCGTCTACTGTAATACGGGGCAGGGGAGGCAATTGGCTTTCATCGAACTCACCGGGAACGCAAGCGGTCAGCGTCATTGCCACCCATACGGCCAACCAGAACCGGCTCCACCTCCGCCATCCCCCTCTGCGATAAACACCAGCCCGCTCCCCCTTCGCCATGGCATTCCTCTCCTTTCACATTTCCTTCACTTAATCAATCGACTCTTCTTAAAGGAATTGAACACTCATATGATGAATATGTTTTTATTTCCATTCAAGGAGGAACCTTGATGTCACGAAAATGGCTGGAACAAGAAGGTCCCTCCTGGGTGAAGGAAGGGATCCTCACCCGGGAGCAATATCAACGTTTGTTGGAACGAACACCCCGAAAGGAGAACCGGATTCAATCCTGGCTGCCCACACTGGGTTCCCTTTTGATGGGGCTGGGGATCCTGTCCTTCGTGGCTTCCAACTGGGACGGCATCCCTCCCCTCGGACGGTTGGCAATTCTGGTGCTGTCCATGGTAGCGTTTTACTTGACAGGAGGTACGTTGCTCCAGCGTGGTCATCCCCATCTCGGAGCCGCCTTGGCGGGATTGGGGGTGATCTCGTTTGGTGCCGGTATGGTCTTGGTCGGGCAGACCTTTCAGTATGTGGCCCATGACGTCCGTCTTTTCATTTTGTGGGGGTTGGCGGCCTGGTTCGTCTCCCGCCTATTTGGACACGGATTCCTATCGATTCTCGTGTTTGTCATCTGGTCACTCTCCCAGTGGATCAGCGTGCTTGAGATGGGAGCATACAGTTATGTGACTGCTGTCCTGTTTACGGGCTTGTTCGGCTGGGAAGCAGCCAAACGGGAACATGGGATGTTTCGATGGTTGTGGGCCGTCGGAACGGTGGCCCAAGCTTGGTTATGGATAGTCACCATCGAGACGGACTGGTTGTGGTTTTTGCCTCTCTTAATGGCCTTTGTTACCGTAAGCGAATGGCTGCCTCGTCCTTGGCGTTCCCCCTTGCGTACGATCTCGCTGGGAGGCGCTTACCTGTCTGTGATCGCCCTGTTGTTTACTTACCCTGGAAGCGATGATTGGAACGGGATTACCCTGCCTTCCTCTTCCCTCTATCTGTCTGTGACAGGAGGACTGTTTCTGCTCTTTTTGTGGGCCTTGCAACGTCAGCAGCGGTTGCGGGACTTGGACGGCTGGATGCTGTTCATACCATATTTTTATGTGAGTGTCTGGACCTCCCCGCCGATCCATACCCTGCTGACACTCACCATTTTGTTCGCTTTCTCCCTCACTCTGTTGATCCGCGGCATGGCATCCGCAGAACGGGGAAAGGCCAACCTCGGTATCATCCTGTTTTTGTTTACCACCATCCTGGCCTATATCCATGCTGCGTGGGATTTTATGCCCAAATCCCTCTTTTTCCTGGTAGGAGGAGTGATTCTCTTCGTACTGGGCGGAATCCTGCAACGGACCAAACAGGGCCGTTTCCGAACAGGGGGTGAACACTGATGCGTCGCAAACCCTTCATCTTCATCATCATCGCCCAGGTGTTGGTGTTGGTCGGCCTTGCGCTCGGCCACACGGCCGTCGGGTGGTTCGGAAAAGAGATCCGCCTGGAAACCAAACCGGTCGACCCCCGCGATTGGTTGTACGGAGATTATGTCGCGCTCTTCTATGACATCCACGAAGTTCCCTTTGACCGCTGGCAGGGAGAGGGGGAACCGGACGGCGATCCGGTCTATGTGGTGCTGGAGCCGCAGGGAGAGGTCCACATCGTCAAGGAAGTGGTGCCGCAGCGCCCCCGAACCGAACCCGGCGAGGTTTTTCTGAAGGCCCGGGCTCGCACGGAGTGGTTATATGACGAGGAGGAACGAGAAACAAAGAGCCTGACCCTCACTTACGGGCTGGAACGCTATTATGTTCCGGAAGGAACAGGAACAGCCTGGGAAGCACCCGAGAAGACACCCGTGGTACACCTAAAAGTCGCACCCTGGGGACAAGGGAAGATCGAACGACTGGAACCGGGCCCGTAACAATACCGGCCCGTGTGCGAGTGAATGCACACGGGCCGGTTTTCTAATCCGCTTAGCATCAATCGGATCTCTTCAGTTCCAGAACAGGAAGGATTTTTCCCACCGCTTGGCCGCTCATGCTTTTTACCACGGGCTGATGGTAAGACGCCAGGGAGCGGAACGCTTCCGGCTCTTCCCGGTCCAATCCCAACTGGCGCAACACCTCCATCACCGTCGCATAGAGAGCCCGCTGCGTTCCGTCTTCCACTTTGACGGCGATCCCGATGCCCCGCTGCCTGTCGCTGATCCCGTAAACCGCCTCCGCCCCCACCTTGCCCGCGAGGCGTCCGTTAAACGCACGCATCAGATCGGTGCAGAACCGGTTTTTCCCCGCCACCATCTCCGGCACGGCGATCATCGCGGACGTGATCCGTTCCACAGCCCGCCGCACAGGTTTATCGCCGATCGATACGGGATCGGCCATTTGAGCAAACCCTAAAGCCAGGTTTCGGAGCGGGATGCGATGAGCCGGGACGTTGCAGCCATCCACTCCCCAACTCACCTGCTCCCGGGGGGTAGCGGTCATGTCGCAGACAGTTTCTAAAATCCGCTGCTGCACGGGGTGTTCCGGCCGTTCGTATCCCTCGGGATCTTCTCCCAGATGGACAGCGGTGGCCACCATTCCGGCATGTTTTCCCGAGCAGTTACTGAAATATGGAGTGAATTCGATTCCCTTTCGAATCACTTCCTGTTGGCTCTCCGGATCCCGAGGGAGATGGGTCCCGCACGCCAGAACAGCGGCAGTCTGCCCCGTCCGTTCCAGTATTGACTGAGCCCGTGCGCGATGCCGCTCCTCGCCGTTGTGGGAAGCACAGCAGAGGGCCAGATCCGCATCATCCATATGAAACCGGTCCGCCGCCCCTGAAGTGACTACCGGAATCGCCTGAAACGGTTTCATGGCTGAGCGGGGAAAAGTGGGACGCTCCGGGTCACCCCATTCATACAACAAACGGCCATCGGAATCCACCACGGCCACATGGCCGATGTGACGGCTCTCCACCTCTTCTCCCCGTTTGACGACCACCATGGGTTGCAAGGAACTCTCTCCCCTTTTCTCTCCCAATTATTCTCTACCGCATTTGTAATCAAAATGTGATGGACCGGAAGGGTTTTGTTGGAATAAACAGAATATAATAGGATAGGGATGGGATGTCACTGGCACAACGCGGTGTAAACCGCAAACAAATGGGGGCTCTCACACCCCCTCCATATTCCTCCCCACTCTCAAGGGATGGGGTATCCATATGGAGGTTACCCAGATGAATAAGGATCAACGGCTTTTCCAAGAAGGCTCCGTGTTGGTCGTCCTGCAAGCCGCCAGCTTGATCCTCATGTTGTTCGGTTGTTATTTCGCCTTTTTCGGTACACCGGTCACTTTTACCTTTGATGCGATCATCCCTTTGCTTCTTTATACTCCTGGGGGATGGCTTTTGTTAGGAGGGATCGTTCTGTTTGTGTTCAGCGGATCCGTATTGTGGCGGATCAACGGTCTCCGTCGGGTCAACATTCCGCGGCCGGCAGAGGACCGTTCCTCCTAGTACTACAGTTGCATTTGTACGAAGCGAGTATAGGAGCGTGGGTTGGTCGGGCTGGCGGGCTGTCTTCGATCTCTTGCAAAAAGCGCATAGCGAGACCGGGAACGAAGTGACTCTGGCGAGACTTGTGCTCTGTGAGTGCAAAGGATCGCAGCCATCCCACCACCCTCCCTTCTCTCTCTGCACCTGCTCTTATAAGCCCAACTGTAGTACTCGTGTCTGTCTGGATAATCGCTCTCCTTTCCCATTGAAGAGGTTTGCTAGCAGCCTTGGCCTCCCCATCCGTGGAGGCCTTTTTAGTCGGATCCCTTCCATACCCCATACACAGCCGTTCCTGTACGGCGCAGGAGCCGAACAGGGGTTTCGCGATCCGGGCCCGTCAGGCCCTTAATCCAAGGCACGGCCGTTTCTTTCCGAATCATTCCACCGGTCCCGACCCATTGGCCATCGGTATATACCCGGACTTCCCCTCCGTGAAGGGTGTCGTCCAATCGCTTCAATCCTTCTCCCACTGCCCGGCGGATGGTTTGTGGTTCGGACTGGGACACGGAAACGTGCAGACGAATCCAATCCGGCCTGTCTGGAACAGCCTCTCTCTCGATGGACAAAGGGACGCTTTTGTCCGGGGATAAACCCGTCCGTTGGGCTAGCTCTCCTTTCTCAAACCATTCCCATTCGTCAGGCGAAAGGGAAGGAAGAACCACCGATTGGCTACTCCGGAGGGGTTGACCGGCTTTAGAAGAGCCGATCCGGGAATAAAACCGCAGCAAACCCCACCCCACCAGCCCGACCGACATCAAACCCAACGACAATCCCACCATAATCCAAAATGGGGACATGACTCCACTCCTTCAAATGATCCTAGATATAAGGTCAAAACCCGTCATCGGGAATTGATTCAGGCGATCACGACCTGACAGCCGGTGGTATTGCGGTCCACTTGGACATAGGTCTCCTTTTCCCAACGCCGCATCTGGATATCGAGATTTCCCTTTCCTATCCGAATTCCCTGCAGATGCAAATGGTTCACCCCTTCTGGCAGATGGGGCGACAGCCGAATCAGTCGTCGAGGCGTATCGGGCCGCAACCCGGTCATCCCCTTCAGCAGCGTAAATAGGCTTCCCGCCGAAATGGCTTGCGGAGAACAAGCCGCGGGAGCGGCAACCGGCTTATTGTTGTTGCGGGAATGACCGGCAAAACGTTCAGGCAGCTGATGCCCCGGAAAAGCCCGCGCTGCATCCAACAGGGCACGCATCAATGGATCGGCTGCCTCCCGCAATCCCATCTCTATCATCCCCGCTGCAATCCAAGCGGTATCATGAGGCCAAACGGATCCCTGGTGACGGCTGAACGGACGATAATCGGGATCGTCGGTACTGAGTGTACGAATCCCCCATCCGCTGAACAAATCCGGTTTCAGCAGACGTTCCGCGACCGCTTCGGACCGTGTAGAGTCCAATATACCCGCAAGCAGCAAATGACCGGGACTGCCGGTAACGGCGGGGAGGATTTCTCCTCCGCTTCGCACAGTGGAAAAATAGCCCTCTTCTTCCTGCCAAAAGTCCCGGATCAATCGCTTCGTCCACTCCTTTGCTTCCTGAGACAGGTTGCGGGCATCATCCAGATTGCCCAGGTAGTGAAAGGTCCGGGACCAAGCCCGTTTGGCCTGGATCGCATAACCCTGCACATCCACCCAAGCAACCGGTTCCTCCTTTCTTTCGCCCCACACATCGAGAGAGCTTTTCCAACCATGGCCGGCGGGGGAAACAATCCATCCACCCCCTTCTTCGACGCGGCGATCCATCCAATCCATCGCTTTGCGCACATGGGGAAGCATCTCCCGTAAAAAATCATCGTCTCCGGTCCAATGATGCCATTCGGCCAACAGGATTAAAAAGAGCGGGGTGGATTCGATACTGAAGTATTCGGGTGTCTGGGCCTGACACTCCCCCATGATTTTTCCCGGTTCCTCACCGCTGGCCGCATCCTCCTTTCTCCCCTGATGGCGGGCCAATGTGCGCAACACCCCTTTTGCCAAGTCGGGTCGGATCATCAGGGATTGCCAGGCTGCGATCAGACTGTCCCGGCCGTGGATGGCACCGTTCCAGGGGAGACCCGCCCATGGCACCATCCCTTCACCGGAATCCACCAGCAACAGATAAAGATCGCTCAGACCCCGTCGATAGCCAGCCTTCAAATCCTCATCATCCGACTCCAGAATCGGACAGGATTCCATCCACGCTTCACGGGAACGACGGCCATCCGCCAGCGCTTCCAAGGCAGGGGGCACCGCTCTTTCCTTTCCCTCCACGATCGGCAGATAGCAAACATCCACCACTTGCTCCCCATGGGGAGCAAGCTGGAGATTCCATGTAACGGCTTCTTCCGTGACCTCGGCAGGAGAAGGGGTGAATTGAACGTCCATTGAACGTTCCACCCCGTCCTCTCCTCGGCATGAAAACTTCAGGCCCGAAGCCTTCGTTTCAACATGACGCTCTTTTTCCAGCCGTCCTTCCTGTTGGTTGATGGTTCGGATGTCGGCAAAATCGGCATCAAAACGAAACGTCAACGACTGTTCCACTGCCTCGAAGCTGCGGTTTTTCAACGTCCACCGCTCAAACAGGATGCCTTCGTGGATCCAGCGATGGCAGCCCACTTCAAAACCGTCGGCTTCTTCTCCCTGTCTAAACCGATAGAGACCCTCCGCCCCGTCCGCCTCCCCGGAAACCAAGTGCGGGGGCGGCCCTTCCAATGACCACTCCATTCGGCTCATCAAACGGATATTCCCGATGTAAAGCCCCCACCCTTGCCCGTGTTTAGCGGGAACATTGCCCTTCCCGTCCGTATGTAAGAACAGGGCTCCGTCTTTCATCACATGGTTCATGGAAATATTTCCTCCTGTCATCGTGCTGGCAGGCCCAAGAACGGGTCATCATACGGATGTGACCGCCTATTTTAAAACTAGACAAAGGCGGGTTGGCGGTCAAGGAAAAGGAGAAAAGAGTGGAGAAGTTGCCTTCAATTACGATAAACTGGGGAATGAGATATGGTCGCGACTGTATATCCCGCCTTCACAATTGGAAAAACAGAACCAGCGGGAAGAAACGGGAAAGGACGAGAAGGAGCGTATGTTGGAACTACTGGACAATTATCCATTGTGGGCATCACTTACCGCCATTACGCTGGCGCAAATTCTTAAGGTTCCGTGGAACTACACCATCACACGTCGTTGGGATTGGAACTGGATTTTCAATACCGGCGGTATGCCCAGCGGCCATACTGCCGCCGTCACTTCTTTGGCCACCGCAATCGGGATCTGGGAAGGGTTTGGCTCTCCTCTGTTCGCGATTACCTCTGTGTTGGCCCTGATCGTGATGTACGACGCCACAGGGGTCCGGCGCCAGGCCGGTATGCAGGCACAAGTGCTGAACCAATTGGCTGAGGACTTTGCCGTATTGCTGTCTGAAATTCGCCATATGAAAGAAAAAAACCCGCAGGAAACGCGGGTCAAATTAAAAGAAATCCTCGGCCACCAGCCGATTGAAGTATTTGTGGGCGCTTGGTTCGGAATCGGGATCGCCTTGTTGATCTTCTGGCTATGGACATGATGTTTACAGGAACAACCCCATAAACACTTCATCCACATAATCACCCCGGAGAATCGCCTGTTTGCGTAAACGACCCTCCACCTGGAATCCATATTTTTTATATAGTTCAATCGCACGGTCATTGGATGACCAGACATCGAGGTTAATTTTTTCCACTCCATTGGCGCGGGCCCAACCGATCGTGTATTCCATCAGCTTTTTTCCCAATCCCATCCCGCGATACCCAGGGGTGAGCCAGGTGCGGAAGCGTACCGTATGACGGCTGATGCCCCGGCTCCCCCGTTTCAGGATGGCAGCACCGGCAATTTCCCCGTCCACTTCGACGACGGTATACATGCCACCGCGTTGTTGGATTTCTCGGATCTCCTCTTTCGTCTCCTGCTTGCCAGGCAGGGAATCGGGAGTTTCATCCAAATAAACCCCCTCCCGGACCACCCGAGCCAAGCGTCGCTGCAATTCCTCCGCGTCTCCGTTGTCGGCGGGGCGCAGGACGACTTGTCTCCCTTTGATTCTCATCCTTTGACGGTCCCGAAAGGGGATCGTTGCTCGTTTCAAATCGACTGCCATGAAAAATGGGTACTCCTTTCTGCTATTTTGAGGGTACACCTTTGTAAGGAGGCGAACAGATCATGCAACGGATTGTCTCCATCTGCCCCAGCAATACGGAAATCCTGGCGGGGCTGGGATTAACGGATTGCATTGTCGGGGTGGACGATTACTCGGACTGGCCTTCCGCGGTCCAGAACCTCCCCCGTCTGGGACCGGACTTAAACATTGATATGGAAAAAGTAAAAGCACTTCAACCGGATTGGGTGTTGGCATCCCTTAGTGTTCCCGGGATGGAAAAAAACATCGAAGCTCTGGAACGGGAAGGCCTCCCTTCTCTCGTTCTTTACCCTGATCGCATCCAAGGTATTCCCCGGGATTTTATCCGGGTGGCTCAGCGGGCGGGAATCGAAGAGCGGGGAAAGGATTTAGAGCGCCGCTTTTGGACCCGCCTGAACGAAATCAAAGAGAAGATCCCCAGGGACAGACCTGCCCCGCGTCTTTACTGGGAGTGGTGGCCCAAACCCGTTTTTACGCCAGGGCGGGATAATTGGCTGACCGATGTGAGTAAATGGGTCGGCGGAGTCAATATCTTTGGAGATGAAAAAGGACAGAGCGTCCAAACGAATTGGGCGGAAGTGGCCCGCCGTCAACCCGACCGGGTGTTGGCGGTTTGGACCGGTGTCCCGATCCACCGTGTCAAAAAGAAAAAGCTGATGGATCGCCCGGAATGGCAAGGTCTTCCTTTCAATCAAGACGATCGGGTCCACATTTTGGAAGAAGGTTGGTACTGCCGTCCATCCCAGCGAATCTTGACAGGAATCGAGACACTGGCACACCTTCTCTATCCCGACCGTTTTGATCCCCCTGATCCGGATCACCCCTTATAAAAAATCATCAAGCCGCTCCCTGTGGAGCGGCTTGATGTGTTAAAACATTCGATACCCCTGTTTTCGCAGATACTGAATCACCCAGCTGCCGATGAGAATCCCGATCAGCCCGACGGTCAGCATCAGATAGTCACCATTTTTCAGTTGCTCCATCCGGAAGATGAGCACACCCACCAGCCCCACATACAAGATAACCGGGAGCCATGTCGTTTTCAAAATCATATTTAAAATAAAAGAGATACCAAATGCGAGAAATGCAAACAGCGGAATCGAAATCAGATATTGGGGGAGAAGCAACATCATCAGCCTCCGACGGGTCTATAAACCCCTTTTCATGTCAGCACAAGTGTACAGAAAAAGGCGGCTTTGGTCAAACGACGTTCCCGTGACAATCGGTTTGTGGCGGTCTTGCGAAACTTCTTCATAAGATTTGCGACCCGTTTTCCGTTTGGATACAATGATGGTGATGTTGTAGACAAGGGGGACTTACGCATGCGGCCACAATCCGGAGGAAGACCTCCCATGGGTCGGCCCGGGGCCAATCCATCCGCCGATGGCGGTCAAGCCCAGAAAAAACTGCCAACCCAGTATGTCAATTTCGTATTCTTTAAAGTAGACCCCGCCTGGCGCCGGCTCAGTCAAGAAGAGCAAGAGCGCGGCAAACAGGAATTCGCCGAAGTGGTAAAGGAATACCACGGTAAAAACGGGATGATGGTTCTTTCCTATTCAATGGTGGGAATCCGCCCGGATGCAGAACTTTTGCTGTGGCGAATCGCCAAAGATGTGGAATCCTTCCAGGAGATGAGCCATAAGCTGATGCACACAGGGCTGGGACAATACCTGGAGATTACCTATTCCTATCTTTCCTTCACCAAACGCAGCATGTATGTGGACAAGATGGACCCTGAGCACCAAAATCCGCGGGTGTATATCATCCCCGGAGCCAAAAAATATTTGTTTGTCTATCCCTTCATCAAGACCCGGGATTGGTACCAACTGTCCTATCCCGCCCGTCAGGGAATGATGGACGAGCATATCCAGGTGGGCAGCAAGTATCCGACCGTGAAACTGAATACCACCTACAGCTTCGGCATCGATGATCACGAATTCGTTGTCGCCTTTGAAACGGATGAGATTACTGATTTCTCGGTGTTGGTGCAGGAACTGCGCGAAACGGAAGCCAGCCGTTACACCTTGCGGGATGTGCCGATGTTCACCTGCATCCACCATGCCGACGTGATGGATGCCCTGAATACATTGTAAATGAAACAACCCCGGTCCTATGGACCGGGGTTGTTTACTTCTCGCTCTTGGATGGCATTTCTTATCCTTTATGTGTCATTTTACCGGAACCTTTACAATGTTGACAGGTTTCCGAACCGCCCAAAAGCAGCTGATTATATCCGTCACCATTGCAGTAATGGCAAGTTTCTTCGGTGGTTACGACTGTGTGAGTCGCCATCTGACCCGACCCCCTTGTTTGCGTATTGATGTCACTATATTTTGTTTATTAGTTATTCATGATAACCGATCATTCAGAAAAAATAAATAGGGAAAGTTTGGATCCGCAAAAAAAAAAGACCACCCCGCTCAAAAGAATGAGGTGGAAAATCTTTTATTATAACTTCATTTTTTTCATCATCAAGCCGATTCCGCCAAGCTGGAAAAACCAGCGCCAATCGTTGGCCCGCTTCAGGAAGGAAGCCGGTTTGCCAAACAGCTTCTTTTTCCCGACGATGCCGATGGCAGCACCGCGTCCCAGGGATGCCAGGGTTCCTTTCAGTTCGAACCGGAACGGCTTCATCTCTCCGCCCCGCAGAAGAGCCAACAGATTTTTGGCCAGATGCTGGCCTTGCTGTGTCGCCATCTGGGCTGTCGGCGGATAGGGCCGCTCTTCTTCATTAAAGATCAGGGAACTGTCTCCGACGATAAATACATCCTCATAGCCTGGTGCACGCAGGTATTCGTCCACTTTGACCCGGCCGCGCATCGTCTCGATTCCGGCCTCTTCCAACAAGGCGTTCCCCCGAACCCCACCGGTCCATACCACCAGGGAGGACTGAATCTTTTCTCCTCCTTTGAGAACGACCCCCTCCGATGTGCACTCTTCGATCGGGGTGTTGATCCGGAATTCGACACCCCGTTCTTCCAGATATTGAACAGCATAATCGACCAGTTCCTTGTCAAAGCCCGGAAGCACCGTCGGAGCCGCTTCCACATTGACCAGCCGTACTTTGTCCCTGGGAATGTCAAACTGTTTGCAGAGGTGGGGAATGCGGTCCACCAGTTCGCCGACATATTCGATCCCGGTAAAGCCGGCGCCTCCCACCACAATGGTCAGCGGTTCGTCCGATTTTTCTTCCCGGTTGTTGTACTGGGCAAATAAATGCTCCATGTGTTCCCGGATCAGCCGGACTCCATCTAGATTACGGATAAAGTAGGCATTTTCCAGCAACCCTTTGATGCCGAACGTTTCAGGCGCACTGCCCAGACCGAAGACCACGTAATCATAGGAAAGGGGTTCCCCTTCCTCCAGGTGAACCTGCTTGTTCTCCACATCCAGCTTGGTGACCCGATCCTGGATAAACTTCACTTTGTCCCGATTGATCACGTCATCCAGCGATACACGGGCATGTTCCGAATCCAGGGTGCCTGCTGCCGGTTCGTGCAGTTTCGTGGTCACATAATGGTACGGATTTTGGTTTACCAGTGTGACCTCGGCTTCCGCCATATTCAGTTGCTTTTGAAGACCGACCACCGTCATCAGACCGCCGTAACCGGCTCCCAATACGACAATTTTAGGAAGACCCATTTGTACCACATCCAATTAAGTATATGTTAAATAAATCACAAATAAACCAGTGACAACTGTGAAACACACTAGTTATCATAATAAGGATTTCGTCTCCATTTGACAAGGGGTCTATTGCTTTCATTGTACCCCTGCCCCAGCCCTTCCACCCATGGCACAAGTTGGTGAAAAGCGTCACAATAACGACCAATCGCTTAGAGATGAAGCCCTCCAATTGCCCTTCGGAAAGGGTAACTTAAAGCCTATGAGCGGATAGGCCTAAGGTTAAAAATTTGTTCCAGACAGGCACACAGAGTACAATGGGAAACGGGAAGCAGAGTCTGTTTCTTCGAAATTCTTTTCACAATCATCGCTATTAATCCCACCGGTTCATGGTGATTTCTCCCGATCCATGATAAAATACGGCTGAAAATGGAATACACGTGCCGACTATGAACCATACACCGGCTTGGTACCATCCCATGCCGAGTTTTTCGGAGGTGCATGTTACTTGGAAACCACCCGATCCCAAGATATCCTGGACATTACCATTATCGGAGGGGGACCCACCGGTCTCTTTGCCGCCTTTTACGCGGGGATGCGCAAATCCAGCGTAAAAGTGATCGAAAGTCTGCCGCAACTGGGTGGCCAGTTGTCGGCTCTCTATCCCGAAAAGTACATTTACGATGTGGCCGGCTTTCCCAAGGTGCTGGCCCAGGATCTGGTGGACAATCTCGTAGAACAGTCTAAACTTTTTGATCCTCAATTTTGTCTGGATGAAAAAGTGCTTCAAGTGGAGAAAAATGACGAGGGGATTTTTTCCATCACTACGGATAAGGGGATTCATTATTCCAAAACGATCATTATCACCGCCGGTTGCGGCGCTTTTGAACCCCGCAAACTGAAGCTGGCCCATGCAGATCAGTTTGAAGGAAAAAACCTGTTTTACTTTGTGAAAGACTTGCAACAGTTTGCAGGCAAACGCGTCCTGATCGCCGGCGGTGGTGATTCTGCCGTAGACTGGGCAAACATGCTGGAACCCATCGCCCGTCAGGTTACCGTAATTCATCGCCGCGACAAGTTCCGCGCTCATGAAACCAGTGTCGACCAAATGCGCCGTTCCACTGTAGATGTGCGTACCCCTCGGGAAATCCTATCCTTGGAGGGAGCCAATCAGATAGAAAAGGCAGTGATCGGCGACAAAAAAAGCGGCGTTGTGGAAGAGCTGGATGTCGATGCAGTGATCGTCAGCTTCGGTTTCGTCTCATCTCTGGGACCCATCCAAGAATGGGGACTTTCGATTGAAAAAGGGTCGATCGTGGTCAATTCCCGTATGGAAACCAATATTCCAGGCATCTATGCTGCTGGTGACATCGCTACCTATCCGGGCAAAGTAAAACTGATCGCGGTCGGGTTCGGAGAAGCCCCCACCGCCGTCAACAATGCCAAACAATACATCGATCCCAAAGCCCGTCTGCAACCCGGCCACAGCTCCAATATGAATCTTTAAACAGGGCGCTCCCCATTTTGGGGGCGCTTTTTTCATGAATGAATAGCAAACAAAAGAGGTGAAACGCTATTCCCGAAAGGATGTGGCTCCCTTTCAGGATGGGGGCTTCGTCCAATAGAGTGGTTGCCCTTCCAAGACGACAATTTTGGGGGCTTCGCCCAATAGGAGTGGTTGCATGGACCGTGCGAGACTGACGAATGGACTTTACCATCTACTGCTGGTATTATCCACATTTGGCATTCCTTTGTTGATTGTATTCAGTTTTCGAGGCAGCGGCGATCATCCCATCGAGGGCTGGATTGGTGCTGCCATGGCGTTTTTGGTTTTATTGGCGTACGCTCTAATCACCAACCGAAAACGGGGAAAGTAACATGGACCACATCACCGGTTGTCCTGTCTGCAATGGTTTCGATCTGTTGGAAGTAACATGCCCCCACTGTGGAGAGATGCTGGAAGACCGGGGGCGCTTTTTCGATCTGCTGGCGGATTACAGTCCTTACCGTCCTATTGACGATTTGAAAAAAAGTGACGGTTTGGTTGATTGGGTTACAAACCAATGCCCCCATTATTTGTACTGCCGTCATTGCGGACACGACGAACACCGGATGGTGCAGGAACACCCTCTTTAACAGTCCTACCCCTTGCCAAGAAATAAAAAACACCCGTCGTTTAACGGGTGAGAATAGGCGAATCCGTCATCACTGTGCCCGACGAATCCAGAATCCGCCAATAAATGTTTTCGGCTCGGAGGAGACCACGAACGCTTGGCTGTCAATCTCCTTCACTTTTCGTAGAAGCTCCGCCTGTCGGCGTCTTTTAGTCAACACCATCAGCACCAACCGCTCCCCGCTCAAACCTTCTCCCAACCAGGATGTGACACCGAAACCGGCATTTCGCAATTGTTGCGGCATGTCGGAATCTTCTTTACGTGTAATCACCTGTACGGTTACATACCCCATCGCCATCTTCTCCTCGATCAGCGAGCCGGTGTAAACCCCTAGTGCAAAGCCGAGACAGTAAACGACCAGGTTGTACCAGTGATCCATGTTGTCCAACACCGTAGCCAAGCCCAGCATATAGATGAATACTTCCCCGAAGCTGATCAGGGAAGCCAGCTTGGCATTGCCCTTCATCATCACAATCAGTCGCAGCGTGGATGTTGTCACATATGCGATCTGAATGAAGAAAATGAAAATGAGAACCCCCATCAGCGAAAACACTCCCCTTTGGAAGATACAGATATAGGGATGAATGTCGGTGATTTCAACCTTTCCCCATCATACAACAGCCGTTCGTCCGGTGTGAAGATGAAAAAAAGGCGGGTTTCCCCACCTTTTCTCGGGTGATCGTGCGTCATTTTTCGTCTTTTGCATCAGCATCGACATGGCTTTCTTCAATCAATCCCGTTCCTTCTTCTAACCGTCCGCTGCCCAGTCCTTCGTTTACCATCCGGTCCACATCCATCGTAAAACGATGGCGGCCTTCCGCGTCTACATCTTTCTGTTGGGCTTCCTGGCGGTTTTGTTCCGCCATCTCTTGCTTGTGGATCACTTCTTCATGATCCACCTTTCCGGAAATCGAGCCGGTAATGCCCGCTCCCAACCCTTCGTCCATCATTCGTTCCACTTGTTCACGGGTGCTTTCTTCCCGTTTCTCTCTGTTCACTGTTGACCCTCCTTCATGCAGATACAGCCAAATCAAAGTTGGTTCTATGGTTAGATTTCCACTGCGGAATTCGTATTAAACAGCGTTTTCTCTAGTGCACCACAAAGACACGAGCCGGATTGTAACCGACTCGTGTCTTTGATTCCAGAGAGCAAGAATGGACCAGTATAGCGATAGATACATTCCATGGTGGTTCAGGATGTCAAACCCCCACTGTTTCCTCCGTCAGGCAGACCCGTACTTCATTGCCTTCCACTTCAATCGGATAGGTGCGAACACAACCCGTGTCAGGCTCCTGTACCTTGCCGTCGCACAGATTCACCTTGTATTCATGAAGAGGGCAGAAAACGAACGTTCCACTGACCACTCCTTCAGCAAGCGGCCCTCCCTTATGGGGACAGCGGTTTTCCACCGCCCGAAAGTCACCGTTTGAGAGACGGAAAACCGCCAGCTCCACCTCCCCCACATGAACCGTCTTCCCTCCCTTTGGCAGAAAATCTTCGATTCTGCCGATGGACACTTTTTTCATCTTCTGTTCCTCCTCTCATCCATTCTCACACACGTGTTTCTTCATACAGAGTCTGCCGGGTTTTCTGATCCTTCGAGTCGGCTTTCCAAGGATCCTGATAGTTGTCCAGAGCCTTTTCCACCCGTTTCAAAAGCTGCTTGCGGTTTTCACAATCGTCGACAACGGCTTTTTTCACCGCTTCCAGACCGATCCGCTCCAGCCACCCGGAAGTGCGCTCCCAGTATTCCGCCGTCTCTCTGTAGAACTGAAGGTAAGCCCCGGTGATCTCCAACACTTCCTCCTGCGTCTTCACTTTGCAGAGGAAGTCGCCTCCACGCAGGTTGACCCCCCCGTTGCCCCCGACATAGATCTCCCAACCGCCGTCGACGCCGACCACGCCCAAATCTTTAATCCCGGATTCCGCACAGTTGCGGGGGCAGGCGGAGACAGCCATCTTCACCTTATGAGGAGTATCCAACCCTTCAAACTTCTTCTCCATCTGGATTCCCATGCCGATGGAATCCTGGGTGCCAAAACGGCAAAAGTCGGCCCCGACACAAGTCTTGACGGTCCGGAGACCCTTGGCGTATGCATGACCCGACGGCATCCCGATATCTTTCCAGATATTCGGCAAATCCTCTTTCTTTACGCCGAGAAGGTCGATCCGCTGGCCACCGGTTACTTTCACCATCCGTACGTTGTATTTCTCCGCCGCATCGGCAATCCGGCGCAGTTCCGCAGGGGACGTCACCCCGCCGTACATCCGGGGCACCACGGAGAACGTTCCGTCATTCTGGATATTGGCGTGCCGCTGTTCGTTAACTACCCGGGATGTCCGGTCGTCCTCGGCCTCCCCTGGCCGCACCATGTTCAAATAATAGTTAATCGCCGGACGGCATTTGGGACACCCCTCGGGATCTTTCCAACCGAGGACATTCATCGTTTCCCGAACCATGGTGAGGCCTTTTTCGCGAATGGCATCCACCACTTCGTCCCGAGTGAGATCGGTGCAGGAGCAAACCGGAGTCTTCGCTGAAGCAGCAGGGTCAAACGCTTCTCCGAGCTCTTCTTCCAGGATGGAAGCCACCAAGGGTTTGCATCCGCCGCAGGAAGCGCCCGCTTTGGTGCAGCTTTTCACCCCTTCCACATCGGTTAAGTCCCGTTCCCGGATGGCAGACAATATCTCTCCCTTGGAGATGCCGTTACAGTCACACACCTGATCGTCATCGGCCATCTCCCGAACCGCCGATCCCCCGCCGCCAGTCGCAGTTCCCATCAAGGAGGCGTGGATCTCATCGGTCATCTCCCGTCCTTCCCGAATACAGCCCAGCAGGAAGGCCGAATCCGACGTATCGCCGAACAGGACACCCCCAGTAATCCGGTTGCCGCGAAGGAGCACTTTTTTATAGATGCCTTTCCACTCGTCCTGACTGCGGATGGCACGGGTCTCGGGTCCGTCGTTAAACTCCCCTGCGGAGAAGACGTCCACCCCCGATACTTTCAATTTGGTGGCGGTCACCGAACCTTCGTACGGTTCCGTCTCCAGTCTGCAGAGCCGCTTGGCCAGCACCGCCCCTTGTTCCCGGTGGGGGGCGACCAGCCCGTACACCGTCCCCCGGTGTTCGGCACACTCCCCGACAGCGTGGATGCCGGGTACACCGGTGGCCATCCAGTCGTCTACCACGACGCCCCGGTTGATCTCGATTCCGCTCTCCTTGGCCAGCTGCACGTTGGGCTTAATACCGACGGCCATCACCACCAGATCGGCGTCGATGGAGGATCCATCCTTAAAGTGAAGCCCCGTCACCCGTTTGCCGCCGAGAATCCGCTCCGTCTGTTTTTCCATCAGGAACTGCATCCCCTGCTCTTCCAGCTCCATCCGCAGCATCCGGGCCGCTTCACGGTCCAGCTGCCGCTCCATCAAGGTGTCAAAGATGTGGATCACTTGAACTTCCATCCCTAAGTTCAGCAACCCCCGCGCCGCTTCCAGTCCCAAGAGACCGCCCCCGATGACGGCCGCCTTCTTGTATTGTTTGGCCGTTTCCATCATCGTTTCGCAATCCTTGATGTCCCGAAAAGCGATCACCCCTTCTTTGTCCGCTCCCGGAAGCGGCAGCATAAAGGGATCGGACCCGGTGGCCAGCACCAGCTCGTCATAAGGGGCGGAAATCCCCCCTTCCGCATACACCCGTTTCTCCTTGGTATCGATCCGGGTAACCGCACGTCCGGTGTGGAGCTGAATTTCATTTTCCCGGTACCACTCCCAGCTGTTGAGGACGATGTCCTCCAGTCCGGTATCCCCGGCAAGCACCGAGGAGAGGAGGATCCGGTTGTAGTTAGGATGGGGTTCTTTCCCGAAAATCGTGATGTCGTAAGCATCCCGGTCCAGTTTGAGCACATGTTCCACGACGTTGACGCCAGCCATCCCATTGCCGACCAATACCAACTTCCGTTTCGACATCGAACTCGCTCCTTTCAATTTTTACGCTTTACTTTCAACCGGCAGCTTGGTGCTGACGGTACAGATCTTGGAAGAAAACATCCGGATCGGATTCCGGCAGCGTCAACCCGCTGATTGATTGCTCAACTCCGCCTCCAGGATGGAAGCCACCAAGGGTTTGCATCCGCCGCAGGAAGCGCCCGCTTTGGTGCAGCTTTTCACCCCTTCCACATCGGTTAAGTCCCGTTCCCGGATGGCAGACAATATCTCTCCCTTGGAGATGCCGTTACAGTCACACACCTGATCGTCATCGGCCATCTCCCGAACCGCCGATCCCCCGCCGCCAGTCGCAGTTCCCATCAAGGAGGCGTGGATCTCATCGGTCATCTCCCGTCCTTCCCGAATACAGCCCAGCAGGAAGGCCGAATCCGACGTATCGCCGAACAGGACACCCCCAGTAATCCGGTTGCCGCGAAACAGTACTTTTTTATAGATGCCTTTCCACTCGTCCTGACTGCGGATGGCACGGGTCTCGGGTCCGTCGTTAAACTCCCCTGCGGAGAAGACGTCCACCCCCGATACTTTCAATTTGGTGGCGGTCACCGAACCTTCATACGGTTCCGTCTCCAGTCCGCAGAGCCGCTTGGCCAGCACCGCCCCTTGTTCCCGGTGGGGGGCGACCAGCCCGTACACCGTCCCCCGGTGTTCGGCACACTCCCCGACAGCGTGGATGCCGGGTACACCGGTGGCCATCCAGTCGTCTACTACGACGCCCCGGTTGATCTCGATTCCGCTCTCCTTGGCCAGCTGCACGTTGGGCTTAATACCGACGGCCATCACCACCAGATCGGCGTCGATGGAGGATCCATCCTTAAAGTGAAGCCCCGTCACCCGTTTGCCGCCGAGAATCCGCTCCGTCTGTTTTTCCATCAGGAACTGCATCCCCTGCTCTTCCAGCTCCATCCGCAGCATCCGGGCCGCTTCACGGTCAAGCTGCCGTTCCATCAAGGTGTCAAAGATGTGGATCACTTGAACTTCCATCCCTAAGTTCAGCAACCCCCGCGCCGCTTCCAGTCCCAAGAGACCGCCCCCGATGACGGCCGCCTTCTTGTATTGTTTGGCCGTTTCCATCATCGTTTCGCAATCCTTGATGTCCCGAAAAGCGATCACCCCTTCTTTGTCCGCTCCCGGAAGCGGCAGCATAAAGGGATCGGACCCGGTGGCCAGCACCAGCTCGTCATAAGGGGTGGAAATCCCCCCTTCCGCATACACCCGTTTCTCCTTGGTATCGATCCGGGTAACCGCACGTCCGGTGTGGAGCTGGATTTCATTTTCCCGGTACCACTCCCAGCTGTTGAGGACGATGTCCTCCAGTCCGGTATCCCCAGCAAGCACCGAGGAGAGGAGGATCCGGTTGTAGTTGGGATGGGGTTCTTTCCCGAAAATCGTGATGTCGTAAGCATCCCGGTCTAGTTTGAGCACATGTTCCACCACGTTGACGCCAGCCATCCCGTTGCCGACCACGACGAGCTTCCGTTTCGGTACAGACCGCACTTTTTTCCGTTTTTGCACTTTTTTCTTCGGTTCCACCGATTCAACTCGAACCGCACAAGCCTTAAAGGAAGGCATCCGGCTATACGGATCCAACTCTGGAAGCGTCAGCCGATTGATCGCTCCTTCCCCACCCCAATGCATGGGGCAGAAGACCACATCTTTACGGATTTTTTCCGTTCGCTTCACTTTCAGCGTAATTTCTCCCCGCCGGGAGATGATACGGGCTTTCTCCCCGTCTTTTAAACCCAGGGAGTCGGCGGTTGCCGGATGGACCGACAAGAAGGGTTCCGGCTCTTTTTCGTTTAATGACCGTGACCGCCGTGTCTGAACTCCCGTCAAGTAATGGGAAATCACTCTTCCCGTGGTAAGGACCAAGGGATAGTCTCGCTCCGTTTTTTCCGGGAGTTCGGGATCCGATACGGCAATCAGGCGAGCCCGGCCATCGGAGTGGAAGAAGCGACCGTCGGTAAACAGGCGCTCCTGTCCCGTCTCCTCTTCAGACGGACAAGGCCAGAACACCCCGTCTTCCTTTTCGATCCGCTCATAGGAGATACCGGAATAATCGGCAAGACCGCCCCGGCTCGCCTGCCTGAGCTCTTCGAATATGTCTTTTGCCGACTCAAAGGCAAAGTGCTCCTCTTTCCCCAACACCCGCGCCATCTCCCCGATGATCTGCCAATCCAGCCGGGCGTTTCCCGGCAGGGGGCGAATCGCTTTCCGCAGGACCACCCGCCCTTCCAGATTGGTCATCGTTCCTTCATCTTCCAGGTAAGCGGATCCCGGCAGCACCAAATCCGCCAGTTCAGCCGTTTCTGAGAGGAAGAGATCGATGCTGACAAGAAAGTCCAATTTTTTTAAGGCCCTTTCTGCCAGATGAGCATTAGGGACGGAGACGACCGGATTGGAAGAGAGAATGACCAGTCCCCGGATCTCTTCTTGATCCATCGCCTCAAACATCTCGTAGGCGGATACCCCTGGGCCGGGAAGTTGGCTTTCCTCCACGCCCCATACAGCCGCAACAGCCCGGCGGTGTTCCGGGTCATCGATTCGTCGGTAGCCGGGGAGCTGGTCGGCCTTTTGCCCGTGTTCCCGCCCTCCCTGTCCGTTCCCCTGACCCGTCACCGCACCGTATCCCGAACCGGGATAGCCGATTTTTCCCGTGAGAAGCACCAGGTTGATGAAATTACGGACATTCATCACTCCGTTGGCGTGCTGTTCCACCCCCCGGGCGGTAAGGACGAATCCTTTGGCTGCTTTTCCGTAGAGGCGGGCGGCTCGCCGAATATCCGATACGGAAACCCCGGTTCGCCTGGCCACTTCCATCAGAGAGACACCGCTTAAGTGTTCCCGAAGTTCTTCATATCCCACCGTGTGCGCCTGGACGAACCCTTCGTCTACAAACCCTTCCTCCAGGATCACTTTCAACATCCCATTTACCAGCGTCGCATCCGTTCCCGGCCGTACTACGAGGTGCATATCCGCCAGCCGGGCCGTTGCCGTCTCCCGGGGATCGATCACAATCAGGGAAGCGCCTCTTTCCTTGGCCTGTCGCAGGTAAGCGATCATCGTCGGCTGACATTCGGCGATATTGGTACCTGCCAGGATGATGCAGTCGGCAAGGGCCAGGTCAGCCAGAGGGTTGGTCAGCCCTCGATCCACACCGAAAGCCTGATTGGCTGCAGCAGCGGCCGAGGACATACAGAAACGCCCGTTGTAATCGATATAGCGGGTACCGAGGGCCACTCGGGCAAATTTCCCGAGAAGGTAGGCTTCTTCGTTGGTGAGGGAACCACCCCCGAACACCCCGACAGCATCCCGCCCCCACCGCTCTTGTGTCTGTTTTACTTTTTCCTGAAACCATTCCATGGCTTCTTCCCAGGATACCGGAGTCAATTCCCCTTCCTTTCGCAGCAGAGGGGTTTTCAGACGGTCCGGATGGTCCAGGGCATGGTCATGGGCTCCCATTCCTTTGATGCACATCCGTCCCTGGACGACCGGGTCCTCCCGGTTTGGTATTGCCTCGATACGGCGGATATGCGGGGTTCGTTCCTCCCGAAGCCACATGGTGCACTGCATGCTGCAGTAAGGGCACTGTGTTTTTTCCGTCGTCTCCACCGTCTCCTTCATCTCACTCTGCCGGAACCGTTCCAGAAACCCACCCGGCTGGCTATTTCGGTTATCCATGACGGACCGCTCCCCGGGGGACTGATTGTCCCACTGCCATCTGGCTCTTCCACTCTCGCCCGATCACCCACATCGTAACAAAGGCAGCGGCTGCGATCCCGGCAATAAGCAGGTATCCCGACGCAAACGTTCCCGTTGTTCCTTTCAGGGCACCGATCAGCGAAGGCAGGAAGAATCCGCCCACTCCCCCGGCTGCTCCCACGATCCCTGTCATGACACCAATCTCTTTCCCGAAGCGTTGGGGCACCAGCTGGAAGACTGCCCCATTTCCCATTCCGAGAGCCGCCATCACCAGGAAGAGCACTACCATCTGAAGGAAAAAGGGCAACAGGAAGGAAATCACCAAAAACAGACTGGAAATAATTAAAAACAGTACTTGCAGCATCCGAACTCCCCCCACTTTATCGGCAACCCAGCCTCCGACAGGGCGGATGAAGCTGCCGGCCAATACACAGAGGGTGACGAAATTACCGGCGGTTACGGCATTCAGACCGTACTGTTCATTAAAGAAAATGGGGAGGAAACTGGCCATCCCGACAAAACCACCGAAGGTAACGCTGTAGAAGAAACAGAAGAGCCAGGCATCCCGTTGTTTCAATACGGCCAAATAGTCGACCCACTTTTTGGCGGGAGGCTGATCAGGCGGTTCTTTGGCAATCAACAGGAATATCAAAAGCACGACCGCCATCGGGATCATCATCAATCCAAATACGACATGCCAGCTGCCGAAAGCCTCGGCAATCCGAGGAGCAAACAAGGTCGCCAACAGGGTTCCGCTGTTGCCCGCCCCGGCAATTCCCATCACCAGCCCTTGTTGTTCAGGTGGATACCATCGACTGGCCAAGGGCAGGGCGACAGCAAAGCTGGCCCCGGCAATCCCCAGTAAAAATCCATAAGCGTACAATTCCGTCAGGGTCCTTCCGGACACCCAGAGTAGAAACAGAGGAAGCATCGTGAGAATCATCCCGATCACGGCCGTTTTCTTTGGCCCGATCCGATCGGTCAGCACTCCAAGGATGATCCGGAAGAAGGAACCGCCCAGAATCGGGATTGCCACCATCAATCCCTTCTGCGCCGGCGTAAGGCCCAGATCCCCGGCCACAAAGACCGATACCGCCCCCAACAGCACCCATATCATGAAACTGATATCAAAGTAGAGAAAGGAAGCAAGTAAGCTCGGCCAGTGACCGCTTTTTCGAAATTCCGAAAACGAAGCCAAATCTCATACCCCCCTGTGTTGTAATAAGTTTTTGAAAGGGTTTTCAATGAGAGAGGGCCACTTCCGATGGATGCTGTAGCACCTTTCGGAAGTGGCCCCGTTGCCACTTGAGACGACCTGTAAGCAGATCGGAGGGATCCGACCCCGAACACCTCATTGTGCCCTTCCCAACAGTCCGCCCTTTTGATTGGATGTTGTTATTATAAATAACATCCCCATTGATGTCAAATAAATTGACATCATTTTTCTGCTCCCCTTTATGTGAGCTTATCTAACGCGAACATCAATCCCAAAATAAAAACACTCCCATCGGCAGTCTAACCACTCCGATTATCAAGACCCTTTTATTTTGATACCACTTTAGGTTTGGGATCACTTAAGAAATCCACACCAAACGTTTTCGTTTTGGCCCAGATTCCATCGTAAAAAGGCTTGATCCTATTTTTCTTGCAACGTGTGATACCAAGCGATGCATACGGGTCCCCGGAATTGAAATGAAATGTCTAAAAATTGAAACGCCATTGGGCTGTCTTTTACACTTGATCTCTCCATTTGTCTATATGTTTAGTCATAGGGGTACAGGATGAAGGGGATGTTCGAAAGCGCTTCTCGGAAGGGTGCGGTGGCATCTCTTTTGCTTTTATTGATGGAAGAGACCGGATGATCCAGGAGGGGGATCAGGAGAGGTTCGGAAAACTGCCAACTTGAGCCGTCATGTCTTTCACTCCGAATTGGTTTCCTATTTTTCAGAAAGTTCGCAAGGAAACGGTCACCGTGCCATCGGATCCGCGCCCGCACCGCCGATAGACATCGCCTACCCCGATCGCTCGCTTGGGACGGGACCGCCAAAACAAGATGAGGTGATCAAGGTGAATCCACGAAAGGACACAAGGATCAAGGTGCTGTCTTCTTTGCTCGCGACCGTTCTGTGTTTGACCCTGTTGGGAGGAGTGGTTTTCGCGGCACCCGTCCATAAGGAGTCTCTCTCTCCTCGTCCCGGTGCTGACCCTGCTGCTCCACCGGGAACAGCGGATCCGTTGCAAGATAGGGTTGCGGAGTATCCGTCTACGAAGCAAGCCAAAGTCACTGACTTCTCGGATAAACCCCCCAACCCCGAAGATCTCCGTAAATCGGAGGAGAATCACTCGACAGAAAAACCATATCCGATGTCTTACCTGAAAACATTGAGTTACGACGAGTTGGTTGATCTTCTTGTCACGATCACCTGGAGCGATATCCCCGATCTGTTCCAATTCAACCGGGATTCGCAGGATTTTTACAGTGATGAAAGACGTGTCCAGGCGCTGATTGACGCGCTCTACCAGAGAGGGTTTCAGTATACGGATCAGGACGACAAGGGGATCCCTACCCTGGTGGAGGTGTTGCGGTCGGGATTTTACCTGGGGTATTACCATGATGAATTACAATACTTAAATGAGCGGAGTTTCCATGATCGTTGCCTCCCCGCCTTAAAGGCGATCGCGCAAAATCCGTATTTTTCATTGGGTACAAAGGAGCAGGATGAAGTCGTTTCCGCCTATGGAAAGCTGATCGGAAACGCGTCCAGTGACGTGGACACGGTCAACGAGGCGACGAGGATCCTCAAACAATTCCGCACGAATCGAGAGGCGTATCTGCCGGAGAGCTCAAAGGGAAACGCCGTCTACAGCCTAATGAGCGGAATCCACTATGACATAGAGTCCTATCTCTCTGATACGGATCAGCCCCCTGAAGAAACCCCCTGGTTCGGTCATATCGATTCGTTCATCGGGGAGCTGGAACAATATGCGCTACTGGGGGATCCAACGAAAGACAATGTCTGGCTGATCAATAACGGTATTTATTATGTGAGTCTGCTTGGAAAGCTTCACAGCCAATCAAGGGAAGGGCTTCGGGTCGTCACGGAAGCGATGAAACGTTACTCTTATTTAAGCCAGCCGTACTTCACCGCTATCATCCAAATTCGGGATGATTACGAGGGAAAAGACTATGACGGACATCCCGTCGATGTGGAAAGGGCTATCCAAGAAGGCAAGGAGTACTATTTACCTAAGGTGTATACGTTTGACGATGGTACGTTTGTCATTCGTGCCGGAGACCGAATCACGACAAAAAAAATCCAACAATTATACTGGGCATCCAAAGAAGTGAAAGCACAGTTTCACCGAATCGTCGGGAGCGATGAAGCGCTGGAGCCTGGAAATGCGGATGAGATCATGAACGTCGTCCTTTACAATTCTCCGGATGAGTATAAAATGAATCGCTTTCTGTATGGATACAGCACCGATAACGGCGGAATCTATATAGAAGAAATCGGGACGTTCTTCACTTTCGAACGGACACCCAAAGATAGTGTCTTCACCCTGGAAGAATTATTTCGCCACGAATTTACTCATTATTTACAAGGACGCTACCTTGTACCGGGACTCTATGGAGAGGGGCCGCTATATGAAGACGAACGGATCACCTGGCTGCAAGAAGGGAACGCGGAATTTTTGGCCGGCTCTACCCGCGTTCATAACGTTGTCCCGAGGAAAACCATCGTGAAGCGTTTGTCTTCCGACCCAGCCCAACGGTATACGGTAGCCCAAACCTTGCGCGCCCGATATGGGAGCTGGGATTTTTACAATTACGCCTTCGCTTTGCAGTCCTATATGTATCATCACGATTTCAACACCATGAAAACATTGAACGACTATGTGAAGAGCAACGACGTTTCCAATTATGATCACTATATCCACCAATTGAGCAACGACTCCAACCTCAACCGTCAATACCAGCAATATATGCAATTTCTTGTGGACAATCAGGATGAGTGGACGGTTCCCCATGTTTCCGACGATTACTTGAAGCAACATCTCTATATAAAAAGCTCAAAAATGTATGCACAAATCGCATCCATCGCAAAACTAAAGAAAATAACCACAACCGAACACCAATCCCAATTTTTTAATACCTTTACCCTAGAGGGCACGTATACCGGCACCACTTCCCAAGGCGAGCTTACGGATTGGGAAAAAATGAACCGCGCTGCCAACCGGATGTTGAAAAGATTGGATTCCTTACCCTGGAGCGGCTATAAGACGCTCACCGTCTATTTTACCCATTATCGAGTCGATTCTAACAACCGCTATCAATTCGATGTCACGTTCCATGGAATCCTTACCGATTCCCCTCGGAAACTCCCCCGTGCCAACTGAAATATGTGTATCCGCTTGAGCTTATATTCAGCCTCTCATTCCAAAGATCCTCGAGGGACCGATATGCAAAATGCCCGGAGTGTCTGACTTCGGGCATTTTGCATTCAGCAGCCGGCTTGCGGGCCGTTTCTTTTTGAGGGAATGTCATCTATCATTAGGCAGGGTACAGTCTTGTACCTACATGTTGAAAGCGGAACCGTGTTGTTCTATAATCAATAATAAATGATAGAATAGTAAAAATAATCTTGATTTGATGGGTTTTATTGTACTATAAAACAGAATCAGATACCTGTTGATTGAAAGAGATTGTTGGAAGAGTACACCGGGAAGAATCACAGAAAGGAGCAGTTATATGAATTTTAATATGGAAGAAGCGATTGAAGTGCTGGAGCGTACACCACAAACATTGGAGTATTTTTTATCTGGTTTATCTGATCCATGGTTGCAATATAATGAAGGCGAAGGAAGCTGGAGTGTCTCTGAAGTGATTGATCACCTCATTGAGGGAGAGAAAAACAATTGGATCCCGAGATTAGAAATGATTCTTCAGGAAGGGGAAAGTAAACCCTTTCCCCCTTTTGATCGTTATTCTCACTTAAATAAAGAGTCAGAAAGGTCGATTGAACAACAGTTACTTGAATTTAAAACGATTAGAATACAAAATACAACCAAACTGAAGGAACTGATTAAACCTGAATTGCACCTTGAATGGACGGGTTCTCACCCCGCATTCGGTGTAGTAAAGGTAAGAGAATTGCTTTCGACGTGGGTTGTTCATGATTTAACACACATTGCTCAAATCGTACGAGTAATGAGCGAGAGATACAGGGCGGACGTTGGGCCTTGGAAAGAGTATTTAGGCATATTGAAAACAACGAAATAATGACTGGAGAATAAAGGTCAGATCCCGTATGCAACATTTTCTAAAGCAGGTTTTGATCTTTTTTTATATTCAGATGAGGGATGTTGTTTTAAGAACACAAGGAATAGTCAGCATGCGTGCCAGCAATTAGCAGCGCGCAACCAACGATGATAAGCAGTATAATATAAAAGACGTCCGTGACGAGTTAAACGTTACTTTGGCGACTAATTTTACCCATTTCCCGTGCCAAGATCGTATTTTCTTGTCGCCGTGTTTTACTGAATGGCTTGAAATCATTTCCCTAATGAGTAGGGAGGCACACTATATCTTTCTTCCCTGGTCCCAATTTTTCACCATCCATTTCTAAATCGTAGTCTCCATGGAGGCAATATATTCTTCTATATAAACGGTGCTATCTACCGTCGTGCTGCAGTTATCCATATCCAAGGTATTCTTTTCCTTCTTTACGGGACGACAAAATCGACATTCGCTACCTCTGGGCCTAATTCTGCCCTTTTATCTCCGCCAAGAAGTCGCTTTGAAGCGGATAATCTGCGATGAGGTGCGCAAATAAAAGCGTTAAGAACGTCATTTCCTCTATCCTTTCGTGGGTTACGTGAGTTAAATTTTGATGCACGGATTTATCTTGCGTCAGCCGTGGAGCCTCCGACGGGGGGGGGGGTTAGGTATTCCGAAGAATTTCGCCGACAAAAAAGAAAACAAAAACGAAAGAAAGAAATCTTTGCTTTGATTGAAGCGTTTAAACTATCGTTAAGCATGACGACAACAGGCGATACATACGATACCTACACGCCACCACACGGTATACAGGCGCAGCCACCACGTAACCATAACGTTATCCTACGTAACGCTGCGCCATACCTACGCTCTCATCCGATCCCCCTGCCGCAGATACCCGCTATGTATTCCGCAGATATTCCCGCCAGTCTTCCGCTATCCTCCCGTTATCTTACGCCTAGGTAAAACCACAGTCGATAACGGATCGAATCCTAACGTAACGGTTAAACGCTGCGCCATACCTACCGCCTACCCCTGCGCTACCCCTTCGGAATTAAAGCGGATCCCCCTCCCGACACCCCGAATTAAAACGGTAACCCCCTCGGTTGTAGACTTCATAACCATTGGCGTCAAGTAACGACTGCTTATCGTTCGGCTGCGCCTTCTTATCGTTCATCGTCAGCATCCTCTCTCCGTAATATCTCCGGGTAATTGTCTACGGCGTCTTTTATTGCGTCATAACCGAAAATATCAACTAGCACACGGATAAACCGTTTTAAAGGCGTTTGTAACTTCACACTGCCGTTAGTTTTTACTTCAAGCGTAAGATACGGTGAATACGGGGTAATCTCTGAACGACAATTCTTCTTTTTCTGTACGAAACACTACAGATGTCTGATCATCAATTTTCCGAATACCCTCTCCACTCCTTCTCCTTTGCTTTTTCGTACATACTTGTAACCTCTGTGATAAAATATTCGTCCAAATTGAGCGCATCCGTGATTATTCGTCTAAGGGTATCTGTAAGCGGCCTGTCGAATCCCTCGATCTTTCGGATATACGAACAGACACACCAACCAGCGACCCTAATCTGTTGCGAGCAACCCTTCATCTTTCTAATGACCGGGAGAATCTCCGCCGTCAGCATCATCGAAAACCTCCTTTTTATTTGGGTAACATATGGCACCTTTTGGGACTAATGAGCAAATAAAAAAAGAACGCCAGTATAGGCACCCTTGGGTTTGAAGGAAAGAGCGATCGGCCAAAACGCGCAAGGGGAATCCCCGCCCCCATCCCATCAACAGAAAATACCCTCTCCATAAAGTAAGACCGCATTTTGATACCAATGCTCATCATCATAAGATCAAAGCAGAAATACTCCCTCTATAATGCATTTGCAACTGACGTACATAAAGTTCACATGGTCACACGATACGTGTGGAAATAATTTAAATACACCAATACACCTTCCTCCTCCCGTTCTTATATCAGCATTTTGGGACAAAAAAATAAGGCGCCGTGTGTAGCGCCTCATACATATCCATTTAACAAATGCTATCTCAAGTTAACCGTCTTATATCTTGTCTGGGTTCTAATGTAGCCCGTGTAATTAGACTTCTTATAATATTTGGAAATATATTTAGCAGTTATTTTCTTGCCACATTTTTTATAATACACATCTGTCTTTACATATTGATCGCGAGGGAGGATATCATCTATTACTGACAGTAATATCGCCAATCCTCCCACCACGAATTTCTGTCCAATGATCAACATTAGAGCAGTTAGAGCAACTTTTAAAGCGGCTTTTTGAAATTTATTACTCCCTTTCAGTGTCGTAACGTATTTGTATTTGCTACACTTTGCTGCCATCATTATTCCATCTTCTGTTTCTTGCGCTAACCCCTCACTAAAATTTGAGATTAACTCGTTAACCATTGACTCCATTTCAACTACTTCGGAATTATCCATTGTGTTAGAGTCTAACGTTACCTTATTAGTTTTTTTGTCACGTGTAACAGACACAATATTTCCATCCTCAAAGTAGACAACAATCTGATTCTGGTTTACAACTTTGATGTCTTTAATGTCTTCATCTTGCCTTAGCTCCTCAAAAATATCATTCCTGTTAGCCACATCATTTGGTGCAGCCATCGCAAAGGAAGGCACCAATGCTGAAAAAACGAGAGAAAAAGCCGAAATTAGAATAATACACTTGAACAAGCTGTTTTTCACAGGAATCTTCCTTCCTAATTTGGTGTAATTTTTCAACCCACGCTGAAATATACTATATAGTAAATAAATAAGTCAATATGTATTTGAAAAATTTTTTGGATTGAAAACCCTGCGCTATGTGCTTATAATGAAAATATACCTTTTTTTTGAAGGAGGGAGTTTTATTTTGGTGAACAATAAAAAGAACACAGGGAAAGCGAAAACACTAATTAAAGTTATCGTGATCACTTTACTCGTCATCCTATTCTTTATCTCGGTAGCTACGGACAGTATGCTTTGGGTTGATATAGGAGTAATCCTAGCAGCCATAGCATTATGTATATTTGGGATTATGGACTTGAAAGCTGATAGGGACCGGAAAGGCTCGATTTTCATTATAATAGCAGGATCGGTCTGTGCATTAACTATTTTTGTTCGTTTGATCGTATAGGAAAAAATTTAAATGCCGCTCCGGTATGATTTACTCCAGAGTGGCATTTTCCAATTGAACAGCACAAAGATCAAGTTAATCGTTGTGGTCTTCCTCTTTGTCTCCTCTGCGCTTTGTCATCTATATTTGCTCTTACCTATATAGTTGGTTGGTTGATCGTCTGGTGTGGCGTTTTTGCTCAACTTTTCCCCTCATTACGAGGTTACGGACGCCATTTTGCAGGTTAACGCGAAAAAAAATTATGACTCCCATTTATGCCACGCTCTTGCTCATTCTTGCTAACACCCGTCGTGCTGTCCGTTCATCGAAGCCTCACACTGGACAGTTGGACACGTCCTGGAATCTCCGCCTTTCTGTTGTTCCTCATTCTTTTCTTGGTTGGATTTATAAAAAGGCGCCTTGCGGCGCCATCCTACGTTATACCGCTTCGACTTCCCCCGCCTCTTCTACCACTTGTCCAGCAGCGATCGTAAATCCGCGACCGGATTTATCATAGAACATGCCATAAAATCCGATTCTCTCCCAATCGATCCCATACCATCCAGGTGCAAAAATATCGCCATGCATTTGAGTAATCTTTAATCGTTCGATCCCGTAAACCCTCACCTTTCTTCGCGCTAATAAAATACTCAAATGCTGCGTTAAGCTCTAATTTAAGCTTTCGTTGTTGCGTATTTTCTGTCGATGCTGCCCGAGCTGTTACTCGTTTTCTTCGCACAAAAAACCGCCTCCTAACGGTGCAATACCGTCAAGAGGCGGTTAAATGATGCGTATCATCCTTGAATCAACGGTTGATAACCGATAAAAATCTATCGCCTAGTCCGCAACCCCTGCGCCTTAACACTTCTCCGGCATACCTTCTTTCGTCGCCGTCCGGAAGGAGGTGCCGCAGCCGCAGGTGGCGATGGCGTTGGGGTTTTGGATGGTGAAACCCCCGCCCATCATCGATTCCTTGTAATCGATCTGCAGACCGCGGATCAACGGTTCGCTCTCCTTGTCCACCAAAACACGAATGCCGTGCAGTTCCACTTCCTCATCCTGATCGGTCTTGGTTCCTTCAAATCCCATGCTATAGGTAAACCCGCTGCAACCTCCGCCTTTGACGCCGACACGGAGGTACTGATCGGGATCTTCTTCATCCTGGAGCATCTCACGAATCCGGTGTCCGGCTCGCTCCGACAATTCAATCACGCAACATCCCTCCTTCAGTGGCGTGATGGATGGTAACTCCATTATACCGAGATGATGCAGGAGATACAACCAGACCCGTGCCCGGCAGGACGGTTCATGCAAGAGCCAATGGCCGCTTCCCGGATTTCGTAGGGGTAGCACCGCATCATGTAGACGTCTTTTTCCTCCGTTTTCTGCAGACGATTCCATTCATTGTGAAGCTTGTCCAATTGTTGACTGATATGAATCACAACGGGGTGATACAGACCCCGTTTCGCTGCTTCCCGTTCCATAGTGGAACGTAATCTCTCCATTTCCCTCTCCACCCGCTGCCGTTCGACCATGATTGCCCCCTGCCTCTCCATCCACTTGTCCGATTATCAGAATGATACCCTACATTGCCAGAAAATCAAACATGAATAGACGGAATTACGCTTAATCTGTTATATCTTTACTCCATTGGATGTATAAGGTGTTAAAACGAGGGAATCCAACACCATCCAACAAGAACATTTGTTTCCATTTTAACCGATGAGATCGAATCTTTCAATCAAAAGTTTCATGGGGGTTTCCTTACCCGAAAGCATTCTCCAGCTATGGTATAGTGAGTGTGGCTGCTTAGGCAGCCGATGATGTTCTAATCGTTTCCAATCCATCTGAAAGGATGATCGACATGCCCGATCCCCGTGTGAAACAGCTCGCCTCCACTCTGGTGGACCACTCCATCCGAGTGAAAAAAGGTGATCAGGTTGTGATCCATTCCACTCCTCTCGCCCGGCCATTAATTGAAGAAGTGTACCGTCTCATTGTGCGTCGAGGGGGATTTCCGTTTGTTGACCTGGGGTCCACATACGCCCGTATCTTGTTTGAGGAAGCCAGCGAAGACCAGCTGGACCACATTCCGGACATCATACGAACCGTTTACCAACAGGCCGATGCCACCATCAACATTGACGCACCAGAAAACCGCCGTGATCTGACCGGGATCGATCCGGATAAAATCCAACGGCGCCGCAAAGCCTCCATGCCCATAATGGAACGCTTCATGCGTAATGAAGCCCGCTGGGTGGTCACGGTCTTCCCGACTCCCGCCCTCGCTCAAGATGCCGACCGTTCCTTGCCGGACTATGAAGACTTTGTTTACAAAGCGGTAAACATCGATTGGCCTTCCCTCAAACAAGCTATGGAGAAAGCCAACACCCGCTTCAATGAGGCGAGAAAGGTGCGCATCATAGGTAAAGGGACGGATCTCACCCTTAGTATTGAAGGTCGTCAGGGTGTAATTGACGGAGGGGAAAACAATATGCCCGGGGGTGAGTTCTTTTTTGCTCCCCTGGAAGGAAAAACAGAGGGGACGATTACATATGAATGGCCCGCTGTACTCGCCGGTCGTGAAGTTTCGGGGATTCGCCTCACCTTCCGCGAAGGAAAAGTGGTGGAAGCTTCCGCGGAAAAAGGAGAAGATTATCTCCACCAGGTGCTGAACACCGATGAAGGCGCCCGTTACCTGGGAGAGCTGGGGATCGGTTGCAACAACGGAATCCAGGAACATACCCGCAACATTCTCTTTGACGAAAAAATCGGCGGCAGCATCCACTTGGCTTTGGGCCGAGCCTATGAGGAATGCGGCGGCACCAATCGGTCCGCCGTCCATTGGGACATGGTCAAAGACTTACGCGAAGGCGGGGAAATCCACCTGGACGGCCATCTGGTCCAAAAAGACGGAAAGTGGCTTTTCTGATAAGAAAAACAAAAACCCGGCGCCTTCATGGGCACTGGGTTTTGTTTATGATCACGGCCATGGAGCCGGACAAACCGCATGATATTCGATTTTTCCACCCAGTAAAGGAAGGCTTTTAAAGCAGGTCGAACAGATCTTCCATCTGCTTTTGCTGCTTTTCGATTTCAGAGCGGATATTGGCAAGCAGCTCCTGTCGGCTTTCTCCGGTGACAATCTCCCCATTCACCATGGCATAGGGGGTCTGTGCACACAGCTCACAATTGCCCAAGCAGGGGCTTTCTAACACCTCGATCTCCGGATCTTTTTCCAACTCTTCCTTCACTTCCATGACCTCGGGGGTTAACCGGCTGAGACAAAACTCGACCATCGGTTGCATCCCCATCACTCCTATCAAAGGGGGTTGTGCGGGATGATCCGCCGTCCCTTCCCTTTATTGTATCTGGAAACCGGACTTCTTAAAAGGCTGTGAAAGCGATCGGAAAAACACGCCTTATCACCTATATATAGGAATAAAGTCTTATTTTATGAAAAAGTTTTGTCGATTGGAGTCGAACTCCCCATTGTTTTTTCACATTTTTAACTGATTTCTAATGGAGCCTTCTGGAAATCTATCCTCTCTTCTTCATCTGATCACATGCAAACCCCACCCTGAAGGCAGATGAATATAACTTTGCGAAAATTTTCTTTCGTAATTTTAGTAGTAATTTGGAATATAAGGGATTGTTCTGTTCAGATGGTTGATATTGTCCACTTGATGGGCCCGTGATAAACTGTTTTTGTGCAAAATTTGGTTACGATTATAAGGAGGGTTAAACTTGAGAAAACTCTCACTTCTAATGGTTTTTGCCATGCTGCTCACCATCATGCCGTCAGGCCTTGTATTCGCCAACTCCCTTGAAGGGAGCACCGGCACGATCGGAGAGGCAAATATGCAACAAGGGGATGTCAACACTGCCGATCCTCAGGAGAAACCATTAGGAGATGTTCCTCATGAAAAAGAAAGAACAAAAACGGAGGATAAAGAAGGCTCCGAGTCCGGAACCAACCAGTCTGAAGACAGCATCGATCGCAATCAACAAAAACAGGCGGAAATAAAAGCCGCAGAAGCGCAGGAAAATATTCAATTGGAACTGGAAGGCCGCGTCAACCAAGACAACAACCAGGGAGTAGTGGATGCCTACATTCGGAACGTGGCCCCCATCGGAGCGATTACCAAAGGGAATTTCACCTTTACCCTCCCTGATGGCACACAAGCCGAGGTAAAGAAATACAGTGAAACATCCGCCAGGGGAACATTTCAGAACCTCCCTGCCGGTAAACATGAAGTCACCGTTCAGTTTAAAGGCACGATTCAATTCTTTATTTGGGAATTCCCCCTGGAAACCTCCGGTACCGTGACCCTCTCCTCCCTCGGTTTAAAGCTGGGCCCTCATGATGTCCATGACGAGAGAGCCGAAATCCGTATCCCCGCCAAAGTGGTGGGAGGCGAGCAGGTCCGCGGCACCTGGACGTTTACACTCCATAACGGCCAACAAGCGGAAAAAGTGGTGATCCATCCTGATCATACGGCAACCGGCATGTTTAGCCACCTTCCTGCCGGTGACTACACCGCCGCTGTCTCTTTTAAGGGATATGTGGACGGCCAACGTGTTGAATTGAATGAGCGTTACCGCTTCTCCGTGGAAAAACCGGAACCGGGAAAAGAGTACCAACTGACCGTCAATCACTCCTTTGACTATAACGAGGAAAAGGATCTTGCTTCCCTTATTGTGGAGGCTTCGATCCCGAACGCGAAGGAAGCCAGCGGAACATGGGTGTTCACGCTTAACAACGATGATGAAATCAAGTACAAGCGAAACGGCACCAAACAGTCCCACGTTTTTAACCTGTATGCGTTGGAACCGGGAGAAACTTATCAGATCGACGTACACTTCGATGGAAAAGTCGATGGAGAGACACAGGACTTGAAGTACCCATACACGTTCACCATTCCGGAGATGCATGTTACCTTGCCTGCTTGTTCCGAAACGGGATTGACCATTGACACCGGCCTTTCCCATGCCGAAAGTGCCGAAGGAATTTGGACGATCATCGTGTTTCCATGGGACGACGGTTGGTGGGGTGAACTGGCAAGCTTTTTCTTGGACAATGAAAAGGACGAATTCTTCCTGGAACACGAATCTGATCGAGCGCAGGGTCTAACCTACTCCCATACGTTCAGCCGGAAAGAGCTGAATGGCTTCCCTCCCGGCAATTACACGGCAGTTGCTTTCTTTGAGGGAGACGTGGATGGGTCACGCTTCCCCCTGATTGCCGCTGAAGTGGATTTCACCATCGATGAAAAAGCGGCCTGTCTGCTGCCCGGTGATGGAAACGGCAAAAACCCGGGTAACAAAGATCCGGGGGGCAAAACCCCGGATGATGAAAAAAAGCCCGGAGATAAGGGTACCATCACCCTGGATCCCAAAGAAGGCAAAAAAGTGGTGGACCAAGTCAAAAACGGCGCGAAACTGCCGAAAACCGCCACTTCTCACCCTTGGGGTATCCTGGTCGGCGGATTGTTGGCTGCATTGGGAACGCTCCTCTTCTTTCGTAAGAAATGGACTCTCTTGAAACGCTGATTCCCATCGATCACCGTCTTCAAGCAGCCCTGCGAAAAGATATCGCGGGGTTGCTCCGTTTCCCCTTGATTTCAATTGTTCCAAAGGGTAGACCGTGGTAAGATAGATGCGATCCAAACGATTGATTCAACCATGGAACCCGTCCCCAAGGAGGCAAGTGTCGGTGATTCGGAAAATTGCCATTCTCATGATCCTGCTCGGGGGGATCATCTTGATTTACAACGGCTACCACTGGTGGGACCAGTTGCGCGTGGTGGTCCGCGATCCACAGTTGGCCATGGCCGTAGCCGATGACTGGAACGATACTCAAACCCAACCCACATTGGATAAAGGCGTGGACACAGAGTGGACCCCGGAACGAGGGGACTTGATCGGGGAGTTGGTCATCCCCCGGATCGGTGCCATTCTCCCTATCGTGTACGGTACAGGGGATGAGGAGTTGGCTGATGGGGTGGGCCAATATATCGGATATGGCACGGTTCTGCCCGGTCAAACCGGCCACAGCGTCTTGGCGGGACATCGGGAGACCGTTTTCCGCCGAGCCGGGGAAATTGAAGAAGGCGACCGTCTGTATGTCAAAATGAACGGTTATACTCATACGTACCAAGTGCGTAAGCATTGGATCGTGGATGAAGATGACCGGTCGGTCATCGTCCCTCTCAAAGAACCCGCCCTCACCCTCATCACATGCTATCCCTTTAACTTGGTGGGCAGCGCCCCTGAACGGTATATCATCCGTGCCGAGCTGATCAAAAGCGTAAAAGACCCCAACCAGAGCCTGCTGCATTCCAGCAAATGAAAAATCCAGCCATGAGCTGGACTTTTTTTGGCATCAATCTCCTTAAAGAAGAATACTCTTCTCCGACGCCGACGGTTCCACTACAACTCCCACTGGCAGCTGGTCCACTAACACCCTTATCGCGTCGGAAGAACCGGAACCGGTCACGACCAAACGTACGGCTTCGCCCGCTTTTACGTTCATCATCAGGGATACCACTCCCAACAAGCCTTTGCCATTGGCGGTGCTGGTTCGATACTCCAAGGTAACGGGATTGTCCACTCCCCTTGCCACACTGACAAACCAGGCTACTTCTTGGACGTTCCAGGTTCGTTCCATACGCAAGGTTCGTTCTATACGCAAGGCCCGTTCCACCCGCATTTCCTACCCCTCCCTGCTTTTATGTAAGATTATATGACATATAGATCGACATAAAGGATTTCGAATCGTTTTATGTAAGATTATTTTACATCCAAATTCATGCAGCGTCAATGATCCATGTTCATTCCAGCAGGACAAATCACATCAACCCTCCTATGTTCATGACACAGGAGGGTTGATTCCCAAACGTTTTCTTTTTATTTCTCGTCGACAGAGGAGAGACCCATCTCCTCCAACTTTCGCTGGATTGCGTTCAGTTTGGGGTTTCCTTCCCCGACGATTTCATGATCAATCACCACGACCGGATACCAAAGATCCTCTTCGATCACCCGGCGGGAAAAAGCTTTCTCATCCGTTCCCTCCGGGTCATGGATGTCAATATAACGTACGTTGACCGCATCTCCGAACTTCCGTCCCAATGCGGCTTCCAACCAAGAAGCGGTTTCTTGGGCAGAAGGAAAGTTGACACAGCTGGCACACCGTTCTTCCGCCCCGTACACCTGTACGTTTACCGGTGCTTTCGCCACGGGATCTCCCCCTTTCTCAGCCGTTCAGGGCAAGTTCTAAGTCTTCCATCAGGTCATTTACATCTTCCACCCCAACTGAGATCCGAACCAGGCCGTCAGAGATCCCCAACTCGCGCCGACGTTCCGGTGGAATCGAGGCATGGGTCATCCTCGCCGGAACAGAAATGAGACTCTCCACTGCTCCCAGGCTTTCCGCCAGTGTAAACCAACGGGTACGCCCCAGTACCTGTTCCGCCCGTTCACCGTTGCCCACATCAAAGGAGATCATTCCGCCAAAGCCTCGGGCCTGGCGGGTAGCAATATCATGTCCGGGGTGATCGTTCAGCCCCGGATAAAAGACAGAAGTGACATCCACCCGTTTCACCAGCCACTCCGCCAGTGTACGGGCACTCTCCTCGTGTTGCCGCATGCGCAATCCCAACGTTTTCATTCCTCGCATCAGAAGCCAGGAATCCTGAGGTGGCAAGATCCCACCAATGGAGTTTTGCAGGAAGTGGATCGATTCACCCAGCGCTTCCTCTTTCACCACCGCCAACCCAGCCACGACATCACTGTGGCCGCCCAGGTATTTGGTCGCGCTGTGAACCACGATATCCGCTCCGAGATCCAGGGGATTTTGCCAATATGGAGTGAGAAACGTGTTGTCCACGATCAGCATCAAGTCGTGTTCACGGCAGATCGCGGCGACAGCGGCAATGTCCGTCACCTTTAAAAGCGGGTTGCTCGGTGTTTCCAAAAAGACCGCTTTGGTTTCCGGACGGATGGCCCCGCGGACCGCTTCCAGATCACTGGTGTCCACAAAGGCCGCCTCCACTCCCATCCGGTTAAACACACGGCTTAAGACACGATAGGTTCCGCCGTAGATATCGTCCCCCACCACCAAATGATCACCCCGGTCAAACAGGGCTAAGACGGTGGAGATCGCCGCCATCCCGGAAGAGAAAGCGAATCCGCGACTCCCGTTCTCCAGGTCGGCGATTAATTGTTCCAGCGCGGCCCGGGTGGGATTGCCCGTACGGGAATACTCATAGCCCCGGTGTTGACCGATCGCATCCTGTTTGTAAGTGGAGACTTGGTAGATGGGGACACTAACCGCCCCGGTCCGTTCATCTCCAAACACGCCTCCATGGATCAGTTTGGTATCCATTCGCATCCTGGTCACTCTCCTCCGTAAATATTCTGGCTCAGGTATCGTTCACTGCTGTCCGGAAACACAACTGCGATGGTGGTGCCGGCAGGAGCCAGACGTGCTTCTTGTAAAGCAGCGTAAAAGGCGGCTCCGGAAGAACTGGCCACTAACAACCCTTCCCGCGATGACAGTTCGGTCACCATCCGGAATGCGTCTTCATCGTTCACCGTATGAATGGCATCAAAATAAGCAGGATCCATGTAATCCGGCAAAAATTCCATTCCGATCCCTTCCGTCCGGTGAGGACCCGGATCGCCGCCCCCCAGAATGGATCCTTCCGGTTCCACAATGACGGTTTTGATATTTGGATTTTTTTCTTTCAGAAAGCGGGCACACCCCATAAAGGTCCCTCCGGTACCGGCACCGGCAACAAAAATGTCAACCTTCCCGTCAAGCTGTTCCCAGATTTCCGGGCCGGTTGTCAAGTAATGCGCCTCCGGGTTGGCCGGGTTTCCAAACTGTTGCGGGCAGTATGCCCCTTCGATCTTTCGTTCCAGCTCCCGGGCCTTGGCGATTGCCCCCTTCATTCCCTCTTCTGTGGGAGTATTCACCACCTCTGCTCCCAATGCCCGCATCAGCTGCTGCTTTTCCTGAGAAAATTTCTCCGGTACGACGAAGATCACTCGGTAACCGGTCCCAATGGCGGCCAATGCCACCCCGATACCCGTATTTCCCGCGGTGGGTTCGATAATCGTTCCGCCGGGAGCCAGCTTTCCGCTTTCTTCCCCCGCCCGGATCAAGGAAAGACCCAAGCGGTCCTTGACGCTCCCTCCCGGGTTGAACGCTTCCAACTTCGCGTAGATTTTAACGCCTTCAGGCAGATCGAATCGCTTAATTCGAACCATTGGCGTATCACCGATCAGATCTTTTATATCCTCAACGACTCTTCGCATAGGCTCTTCCACTTCCCCCTTGAGTACATTCCGGAAGATCAAACCCACTCAATCTTACCATGACTGTACGCCCTCACAAAACATTTTATTCGCATAGGAATAATAAGTTTATTAGGCGCGACTTTTTTCCTTCCTTTCGGTATAATAAAAATAGGAATCATTTATGAAAACAGACGGATTGATTTGTCCGGGGAAACTGACTACAATAGCCATAGAAGGGCTAGATCGGTCGGGGTTCGTATAGAGCCTCTGAAAGGAGATGGAACCCATGGAAACACAAGTACAAGAAGTCTTGGATAAATTGCGTCCCTTCATTCAACGGGACGGCGGAGACGTCGAATTGGTGGAAATCGTGGACGGTGTGGTGCGTGTCCGCCTCCTGGGAGCATGCGGCAGTTGCCCCAGCTCCACCATCACCCTGAAAGCCGGGATCGAACGCGCTTTGGTGGAAGAAGTTCCGGGTGTCACCGAAGTGGAACAAGTGCTCTGATCACTCATAGCCAATCCACTCCCCTTCCCCGTCCGGGAAGGGTTTTTCACTTTTTATAGGACGAGAAATCAAGCATCCCTCGGCTTTTCCGGGAGATGCTTGATTGTTTGTTACCGCTTGTTCCGTTCTTCTTTTTCGAGGGATTCCTCTTGGTATAAGTGACAGGAAACCCAATGCATGGGGCGTACTTCCTGCCATTTTGGACTCTCCTTGACACAGATGTCCATCACTTTCGGACAGCGGGTCCGAAAGCGGCAACCGCTGGGCGGATCGATGGGGCTGGGAACATCCCCTTCAAGAATAATCCGTTCCCGCTTGCCTTCCATACCGGGGTCCGGAATCGGCACCGCGGACAGAAGTGCCTCCGTGTAGGGATGAAGCGGATTGTCGTACAGCTCCTGACTTTCCGCCAATTCCACCAGGTTGCCCAGGTACATGACCCCGACCCGGTCACTGATGTACTTTACCATGGACAAATCATGAGCGATAAATAAATAGGTAAGCCCTTTTTCCCGCTGCAACTTCTTCATCAGGTTGACAACCTGCGCCTGAATGGATACATCCAGAGCGGAGATGGGCTCGTCCGCAATGATAAAATCCGGATCGACCGCCAGCGCCCGGGCGATTCCGATCCGCTGTCGCTGCCCCCCGCTAAATTCGTGAGGAAACCGCTCCGCATGTTCTTCGTTGAGACCCACCGTCTTCAATAATTCCATCACACGCAACCGCCGCGCTCTGCCCTTGGCCAATCCGTGGATATCCAAACCCTCGGCGATAATGTCACCTACGGTCATACGGGGGTTCAGGGAGGCATAAGGGTCCTGGAAAATCATCTGCATTTCCCGGTTGAAATCCTTTAGGTTGCGGCCCTTCAGATTTTTGGTGGTGCGCCCTTTAAAGCGAACCTCTCCGTCAGTGGCCTCATACAAGCGGATGATCGTCCGGCCGATGGTGGATTTGCCACAACCGGACTCCCCCACCAGGCCCAATGTTTCCCCTTTATATACCTCAAAGCTGACATCGTCCACCGCTTTAACGACTTGGCCGCCCCCCATATGAAAGTGTTTCTTCACATTCTTCACTTCCAGGATTTTTTCCACCCGGGGTTCATTCATGCTCATTTGGATCCCCCTCCCACTACTTCAGCCGGCGGTTCAACCGCAGGTGCCATCGGGTGTTCAAGCCAGCATGCCACCTGATGAAATCCGTCGCGGCCGACAACGGTGGTCTCCGGCATCTCTTGTGTACAGATCTTCATGGCATGCTTGCACCGGGCGGCAAAGGGACAACCCTTCGGCGGCGACAGTAGATCCGGCGGGGTACCCGTGATCGGGTTGAGCTCCTGCTCCCGCGTTTGATCCAGCCGGGGCATCGATCCCATCAGTCCCCATGTATAGGGGTGACGCGGGTGATAAAAAATCTCTTCCACGGTGCCCGACTCAATCACCTTGCCGGCATACATCACCACGACCCGGTCAGCCGTTTCCGCCACGACACCCAAATCATGGGTGATCAGGATGATGGACGTGTTCAACTTCTCCTTCAGTTCGTTCATCAAATCCAGAATCTGCGCCTGGATGGTTACATCCAAGGCAGTGGTCGGCTCGTCGGCGATGAGCAGTTTGGGAGCGCAGGCTAATGCGATGGCGATCATGGCCCGTTGACGCATACCGCCGCTGAATTGGTGCGGATACTGGTTGATCCGGGATTCCGGGCTGGGAATCCCCACCAATCGCAGCATCTCCAAGGCACGGACTTTCGCTTTGTCCTTGGATAGGTGTTGGTGTTTGATCAACCCCTCCATAATTTGACGACCCACGGTCATCGTCGGGTTCAGGGAAGTCATCGGGTCCTGAAAGATCATCGCGATCTCTTTCCCGCGAATCTTTTCCATCTCCTGCTCCCGCAACTTGGTTAAATCTTTGCCGTTAAAGAGGATTTCCCCTTTTTTAAACACCCCCGGCGGCCGGGGAATAAGGCGCATGATGCTTTGGGAAGTGACACTTTTCCCGCAGCCGGATTCCCCCACCACTGCGACGGTTTCCCCTTTGCGAACATCGAAGCTGACGCCGCGTACCGCCTTCACTTCCCCATTGTAGGTGGAAAAGGAGACATGCAGGTCTTTTACTTGCAGCAAGTTGTTTTCCATCACAGGGTCCCTCCTTTCTTTATTGGCGCAGTTTGGGATCCAGGGCATCCCGCAATCCGTCACCCAACAGGTTGAAACTAAACATCAGCAAGGACAATACCGCTGCCGGGATAAAGGTTTGATACGGATACAACTGCAATAACTTGTAGCCGTCATTGATCAACACGCCCAAACTGGCCTGGGGCGGATTGAGACCCAGCCCGATAAAGCCGAGAAACGCTTCAAAAAAGATAGCAGTGGGAATGGTAAACATAATGGTGATAATGACCGGTCCGAATACATTGGGCAAAAGATGCTTGGTCAGCATCCGACGGCTCCCTGCCCCCAGCGTGCGGGCAGCCAACACGTATTCCTGGGATTTCAGCTTCAGCATCTGCGCTCGCACAATTCGGGCCATCGGCACCCAACCGGTCAGTGAAATGGCCAAGGCGATTGCAAAGATCCCCGGTTCTAACACCAACAGAAGCAAGATGATCATAATCAGGTTGGGAATACCGTAGAGGACCTCAATCACCCGCTGCATCCAGGTGTCCACCCGTCCACCGAAATAACCCGAAATCGCACCGTAGGTCAACCCGATCGTCAGATCGATTCCCGCCGCAATCAAGGCGATCAACAGGGAAATGCCCGCTCCGTACCAGGTACGGGTCCACAAATCCCTTCCCAAAGCATCCGTACCGAACCAGTAGTCGCCAAAAGAAGATTGATTCAGATATTCATACTGCTGTTGATTGATCGTGTAGGGATTCATCTCCGGTCCCACGACGGCCATTACCCCGATCACAAGAATCAAGAACAGTCCGATCATCGCTCCCCAGTTGGAACGGAACCGGCGCCAGGCATCCTGCCAAAAGCCGATCCGCTTGCGGCGGACCATTTCCTGTTCCGACTGCTGGATATGGGCCGGTTCAAACAAATCCGGCGTTACGTTTTTCGCCATGTTCCGTTCACTCCTTTGCTTCCGTGATGCGGATCCGCGGGTCGACTACGCCGTACAGGACATCGACGATAAACATACTGAGGATAATCAGAAAGCTGTAGAAAATGGTAACACCCATAATCAGGGTGTAGTCATTGATATTGATGGATTCTACGAAGATCCATCCCATTCCAGGCACACCAAAGATCCGTTCCACCACCAATGTGCCCGTGAGCAAATTGACTGCCAAGGGACCCAGGATGGTTATGGCCGGAATCAGGGAATTGCGCAAGGCATGGCGCACGATGGTGACTCCCCGGGACAATCCCTTTGCTTTCGCCGTCTTCATGTAGTCCTGCCCGAGCACTTCCAGCATTTCCGTCCGAATGTACCGGGAGATCTGAGCGATCACCAACACGGACAGCGCCAACGACGGCAAGACGGAGTGCTGCCAGGTACCCCACAGTCCCGGCGGAAGAATCCCCCACTTTACGCCGACATAATAGGATAAGAGTGCAGCAAACACAAAACTGGGGATGGAATATCCCAACACCGCCAAGGTGGTTGCCGCGTTATCCACCCAAGTGCCGCGGCGCAAGGCGGCGATACTGCCCAATATCACACCGAGCAGGACACCAAATACCAGCGCTTGCAACCCGATCTGAGCGGAGGCCGGAAAACCCTGTGAAATGAGGTCGGAGACGGAACGACCGTCATAGTGATACGAAATCCCTAAATCTCCTTGCAGCAAACTGCCTAGATACTGCACATACCGTAGTGGCAGCGGTTGATCCAGCCCGTATTCGCGCAGAATCTGCTCTTTCAATTCAGGCGGAAGACGGTCTTCGTTGGACAAAGGGGAACCCGGTAGCAAGTTCATCAGGAAAAACGTGATGGTGATGATGACCCATAGGGTGATCACCATGTAAATGGCGCGTTGCAGAATGTAACGGCCCATGCCTTCACTCCCCTTTCGTTCAATTTTCTAAATCCTATGGACTATTCCGTGGATAGCGCACAGAAGGTATATGACCCGATGGGACCATATACCTTCTCGCACTCCGCTATCCAAAGATGCGCTGTTCTTCGCTTACTCCTCGATGTATGTCCACTTAAAGGTGCGGTCCGCACCGAAGGGATGGCGGTAGAGTTCCTTGACTTTCTCATCTTGCAGGTTCAGGCGGGAACGGTGGTAAATCGGCACCAGACCCATCTCGTTCATCAGGATCTTCTCCGCTGTGGCCAAGTCTTTGGCGCGCTCTTCGAAGTCCGGGTTGGACAGGGATTTTTCAATCAACTTGTCGTACTCTTTGTTGCTCCACCCGCCCCGATTGTAAGGACCATCGGTGACCATCAGATCCATGAAGGTCATGGGGTCGTTGTAATCGGCACCCCAGCCGGCGAAGCTAAATTGGAAGTCTCCGTTGGATTCGCGATCCAGTTTCTGCTCGAAAGGAAGGATTTGGATTTTGACATTGATGTCTAATGCACTTTCCAACGCTTCTTTCATATACTCTTGTTCTTTCTTTCCTTGATCGTGATCGTAACCGATCAATTCCACCGTCGGCAGTTTATCCAGGCCGACTTCTTTTAACCCTTCTTTCAGCAACTTCTTGGCTTCTTTCGGGTCGGCTTTCGGTTTAATATGGTTACCGGAAAGTTCACGGAACGATTGGTCCTCCACTTGAATCACGGAAGGAACCAATCCGGCAGCCGGTTCGGAACCGTCTTTACGGAGTTTGTCCGTAATCGTGCTGCGATCCAGCACCATGGAGAAGGCCTTCCGGATCTTGCCGTTGTCGAAGAACTTTTCATCGGTGTTGAATTGCAGATAGAACGTAGTGGACTCGGGAACTTCAACCACCGATTCACTGTCTGCATACTTGTCGACGAAATCGTCGCTCAACGTGGCTACATCCAGTTTACCGGTCTCAAACAGGTTCACCCCGGTGGAGGTTTCTTTCACAATGCTGAAGTTGATTTCAACCAACTTCACGGACTCATGATCCCAGTATTTATCGTTTTTCTTAAGCTGGTAGCTCTTTTGGTGCTGCCAGTCGGACATCACGAAGGGGCCGTTGTAGACCATCTTGTCCACTTCAGTGGCATATTTGTTCCCATGTTCTTCAAGGATATCCTCCCGCTGCGGGTAGAAGGTGGTAAAGGTGAGCAATCCTTGGAAGTACGGAATCGGTTCCTCCAATTTCACTTCAAGGGTTTTATCATCCAGTGCTTTCACACCCACATCTTCCGGGTTGCCTTTTCCAGTGTTGTATTTCTGAGCACCTTTGACCGGGTACATGATGTATGCGTATTCAGACTTGGTTTTAGGATCCAGGGCCCGCTTCCAGGCATACTCGAAATCCTGCGCCGTCACCGGCTCCCCGTCGCTCCATTCGGCCTCGCGAAGTTTGAAGGTGTAGGTCTTTTTATCTTTGCTGATCTCCACATCCTCGGCCATTCCTTCAACCGGCTCGTTGTTCTTGTCCAGGCGGTAGAGACCTTCCATGACGTTATTCAAAATTTCATTGGATACTGCATCAGTGGTGGTGGCGCTGTCCAATCCCGGTGGTTCCGACGTCTGCATTAGATTGAGGACTTGTTTGCCCTCCCCGCCGTCAGCCGCTTGATCCACACCGCCGCAGGCACTCAAAAACAGACTGGCGGCCAACAAGATGGCCAGCGATAGTTGAAACCTCTTGCCCACTAGGATTCCCCCCTTATAAGGATGAAATTTTTCTGTTTATGTCATAGGCAAAACCCATAACACCCAAGTAATGAAGTGATAAAGTTGAAACCGGTTGTCCAAATGATTCAATTCGACCGAGAGGTCGAAATTCCTCCCGCTCCACCCTATGTAGGTTATACGAATGCAGTATAAAACGGGATAAATTTCACACAATTTAGCGTAATTATATGTGCCATAACTATCATATCTTCAATTGCATAAAAAATCAAAGACGAATTTTATGGATGTTTATTCTATTTATTTACTAACAAAAGAAAGAATCCCCATTGGAAAACGAGGATTCTTTCTTTGTAAAAAACCTGCGATTATTATTCTTTTCCGTCTATATAAGCCCACTTCAGGCTCAACTCAGCACCCACGGGATGGCGATAAATATTTTTGACATACTGTTTTTGGAGGAAAATCTTGCCACGATACAGAATCGGTGCAATGGGCGCTTCATCCAACAAAAGTTTTTCCGCCTCTACAAAGTTTTGAGTCCGTTCTTCGTTGTTGGTGTTGCCTTTTGATTTCTGGATTAATTCATCGTACTCTTTGCTGGACCAATCCGCCCAGTTGTAGGGACCGTCACTCACATAGATGTCGAGGAAGGTTTGCGGGTCGTTGTAATCCGCCCCCCACCCGGCAAAGGTGATTTCAAAGTCGCCAGCCAGCTCGCGATCCAGTTTCTGTTTAAAGGGTTTGGGATCGATCTGAACATCCAGATCCAGATTGTTGCGCAACTGCTCCTGCATAAACACAGCCGCCTGACGCCGTTCATCATCATAGCTCAACAGCGTGATGCGCGGGGTGGTGGAGAAGCCGAGTTCCTCCATTCCTTCTTTCAACATCCGCTGCGCCTCCTGCGGACTGTACTGATGACCGTCAGAAGCCACATCCCGAAATACCTGGTTGTCACTGGTGAAGATCGAGGGCGGCACAAAGCCGAAGGCGGGTTCCGAACCATCCTTCATAATTTTCACGAGGGATTCACGGTCAATCGCAAAACTGATGGCCTTCCGGACATTCTCGTTGGAGAGGAAATCGTTGTTGGTGTTAAAGACCAAATACTGGGTGGCCGCTCCGGTAAACGGTAAGTACTCCGGACTCTTCTGGAAAGCTTCCGCCAAACTGGAGCTCAACTCCGCCACATCCACCTGATTTCCCGTATACAGGTTGACGCCTGTGGCGGTATCTTTCACGATGTTTAAGTTGACCGTCTCCAACCGAACCACGTTCCGATCCCAATACGTTTTGCTTTTCTTCAATTGAATGCTTTGTTCATGTTTCCATTCCGCTATATCATAGGGGCCGTTAAAGACCATTTGATCCGCTTCTGTTCCGTATTTATTCCCGAATTCCTCCACCGCACTCTCATTCAGCGGCAGGTAGGTGGCAAAGGCGGTCAGGCTGAGAAAGTAAGGACTGGGGGCTTCCAATTGCACTTCCAGGGTCTTTTCATCCACTGCTTTGACTCCCACGTCATCTGCGGAAGCTTCCCCGGTATTATAGGCCTCTGCATTTTTCACCGGGTAAAGGATGTAAGAATACTCCGCTTTGGTTTCGGGGTTGAGCGTACGCTTCCAGGCGTACTCAAAATCATGGGCCGTTACCGGTTCGCCATTACTCCAGTTGGCGTCGCGCAATGAAAATGTGTAGGTCGTTTTATCGTCGGAGATGTCGACGCTGGAGGCCATGGCCGGTTCCGGCTTGTTATCCTTGTTGAGGCGATATAATCCTTCCATCACATTGTTCAAAATATCAAAGGAATACGCATCACTGGCCAGCGAAGAGTCCAGGGTTGGCGGTTCTGTCGGAAAGGTCATGTTCAGCTCTTGGTTCTCGTCGATACCCTTTTCCCCATCCTGTGCTCCGGTCTGCACACCGCCACACCCGGCCAATACCAAACTGAATACCGTCAGCAAGGTGAGGACCATCGTCAACCGTTTCCTCATGTTCGATTCTCCCCCATTCTTATTAAAACCAGAGTTTGGCAGGGATTTTTTTATAAACCATTACTAGGATGAAATCCATCGAATAAAATTATGACCTTGTCCATTATAAATGAAAATCACAGGGGAGGAAAGAGTTGTCGCAAAATTATTAGAGATTAAAGTTTGCAATCGCTATCATTATATTTCATAAAATATGGTATATAATAAAAACAAGTTTCCTTTTATAAAAAACCAGGATTCTTTATGGAAATAGTCAAAGGAGAAAAGCCCTTTCTTGTGGAAAAACGATTCATCACACCCGATATCGGAAAGGAGGAACCCCATTTGCGAAAGAGCCGAACTCTATGGTCCCTCGTTGCCAGCATCCTGATTGTAGCAGCTTGTTATGCCGCATCCGGCGGAACAACATTCCGATTGATCGACAATTTATTCTTGGTGGGCATGATCCTTCTCGTCGTGGCGGGAATTTATACCGTGATCTCGGGCGGATTTTTCAGTCTGTTCTCCAAAGGATTCCGCGCCATGTTCTCTTCCAAAGCGGAAAAGGAGTACGGTGGATATGATGAACCATTAGGTGAAGAGGATGGACAACGAAAAGAACGGGCCAGCCAAGTGAATTGGGCCGCTTCCATTGCTTTGATCACGGGTCTTTTGATAACAGCACTTTCTTATCTTCTCACTTTTCTTCTCTAAATCTATCAAGATCCCCTGCCCCTTGTTAGACGAGCCCTTTGGGGGAGGGCATAAAAAAACAGGCCGGGCATCGGAAGAGGGGCGATTCCGATGCCCGGCCTGTCTTTTCCAACGGGATACCGTTGTTTTCCTCGTTTCGCCTCTATTGTACACGCGTCTCCCTCAATATTTCTCCCGTGGATCCCCCAACCCATAAAAAAGCCTGACATCGAAGAAGAGTTTAAATTCTCCCCGATGTCAGACCTGTCCCGTAAAAAAGTCCCTTTTCGCCAGCAGTAGGGCTGTAGAGTTGTATCTCGATTTTTTTGCCGGAACAAACAGACCGCCATTTATCCTTTCATCGCATCCACCACATATACCCGTAATTCGCCAGGCCCGTGGACTCCGATACTCAGATCGTTCTCGATATCGGAAGTGCGGCTGGGACCGGAGATGAAATTGATGCAGGAAGGGGGGCATCCCTGCTCCCTGATCCAGGAAAGGGCCGGTTCCATCCGGGGCAAGATGCGACTGGCGGGCAGAATGACCCACAACGCCGCAGGCAGCAGGCTGACACTGCGCCCTCGGCCCTTGTCGTTCCACAACATCACCGTTCCGGAAAAGGCCAGTCCCCACTCGGCCCGAACCAGACCCACATCCGCCTGTTCTGCGGAACGGATGCTTTTATCCGGATGAGAAGGGTCCCATCGGTCCACTTGCTCCAGGGGAGCTCCTTCCAGCAACGGGGATAAAACGGGATCATTCCAGGCAACCAGCCGTTTCACCCGCTGTTGACGCATATCGTGGTGCAAGCGTTCAGACAAGGCTTGTCGGTGTGGAACCTGAATCACATCGGCTCCCGCCTGTTCCAGGTTCGCCGCAAATTGTTCCAGCCCTCCCTCCTTCAGCTCGTCCCAAGGTTGATCCGGCCATTCCGGAGCCTCGACCGTATCCGGGCGGGGGCGGCCCAAGCGCTGGGAAATCCTCTCCAGGAAAGCGTCTTTTTTTGAAAGCTTGTCATTCATCCGCCTTCCCCCCTTCTTCCCGCCACCACTGTCGGAAGGATTGGCGGGCCGGCGCGGGGAAATCACGGGTATCGGTCCAAGGTTTCAATGGACCCCAGCCTGTTTGCAAGTAGCCGTCTTCCGCCACTTGGCGGGCGAGCCATCCCCCTGACCGTGCCCCTGCCTCAAACAACCCCGGCCGTTCCGCGACAAGTCCAAAACCCTTGAAAGCGAGACGTTCCGCCCAGGAAGTCTCTTTTTGCGCCACTTCATCCCGGCGCAAATCCAACAAGTGGTCATGCAGCGGAATACGAACCGGACACGCTTCCGTGCAAGCGCCGCACAGACTGGAAGCGTAGGGAAGCTCCTGCCAGCCGTCCAGCCCCTCCAGGAGCGGGGTCAACACGGCCCCGATGGGACCGGGATACACCCCGCCATAGGCGTGGCCTCCAATCTGACGATAAACGGGACAAACGTTGATACACGCCCCACAACGGATGCAGTTCAGCACCGACTGATAATCGGTCCCCAGCATGGAGGAGCGGCCATTATCCACAATCACCACGTGCAGTTCTTCCGGGCCGTCCCCGTCCTCTTGTCGCCGGGGGCCGGTGATCGCCGTTACATAACTGGTGATCGCTTGGCCGGTAGCACTTCGGGTCAACATGGTAAGAAGGATATCGAGATCGGTCCAGCGGGGGGCCAGCCGCTCCATTCCCATCACCGCGATATGCGTCCGGGGGAGAGTAGTGGTGAGTCGGGCATTTCCTTCGTTACTCACCAACACCAGTGCCCCCGACTCCGCTACGCCAAAGTTGCAACCGGTGATGCCGATATCCGCCTCCAGAAATTTTTGCCGCATCCGTTCCCTGGCAAACCGGGTTAAAATGTGGGTTTCCGGCGGCAGTTTCTCCCCTGCCTCTTTTGAGAACAGTTCTGCCACCTGATCGCGATTTTTGTGGATCGCAGGAATGATGATGTGAGAGGGGGCTTCCTTCGCTAATTGCACGATATACTCCCCCAGATCCGATTCCACTACCTCCACTCCCGCGTCCTCTAAAACGCGATTCAAATCGACCTCTTCCGACACCATCGATTTGGATTTAACCACCGACCGCGCTTTTTTCGCACGGATGATGTCCGTCACCACGTCGATGACGTCTTGGGACGTATCTGCGAAATGAACAACGCCACCGGCTTCTTCCACCTGTGTCGTAAATTGATCCAGATAGGTGTCCAGGTGTTGGATGGTATGCTGTCGAATCGCCTCGGCCCGCTTGCGCCAAGCTTCCCAGTCCCCCATGTCGGAGGCGGCGCGTTCTTTGCCACCGCGCAGTTTGTCCTGCGTACGGCGAACCGCCTGGCGCAAAAAATCATCCTCCATCGCTTGCTCCACCCGTTTGGTGAAAGGAAGAGTCGAAGCTCCCAGGCTCATGACATCCACCCCCGATCCAACACTTGCGCCACGTGAAGCACTTCCACCGGATGTCCCTTGCGGCGGATGCGGCCTCCCAGGTGCATCAGGCAGCTCATATCGGAACCGATAAGATAGTCGGCTCCCGTCGAGCAAACGTGATCCACCTTTTCATCTGCCATGGCGGTGGAGATATCGGCCATCTTGACGGCGAAGGTACCGCCAAAGCCGCAGCAATCCTGATGATAGGGCAATTCCTTCAAGGTAAGCCCCTCCACCTGAGATAACAACCGGATGGGCGGATCGGACAAGTCCAGCATCCGGTACATATGACAGGAATGGTGGTAGGTGGCGGTACCATCCATCTTAACGGGAAGATGGCGGTCCCCCCAATTTTTTACCATAAATTCGGAGAACTCAAAACAACGGGAAGCGAACTGCTCGGCACGCCTTTCCCATTCTGCCTCTCCTGAAAACAACGCGGGATAGTAGTGACGCACCATAGCCGCACAGGAACCCGAGGGCGTCACTACCGCTTCAAAACCCTCAAAGGTTTGGATCATCTGGCGCGCCGCCCGCTTAGCCTCTTGCTGATATCCGCTGTTAAAGGCAGGCTGCCCGCAACAGGTCTGACCTTCCGGAAAATCGATCTCCGCTCCTAGACGGCGCAACACTCGGACCATACTGGTCCCCACTTCGGGATAAAACACGTCCGACAGACAAGTGATAAACAAACCAACCCGCACGAGCCTCACTCCTTTCGACGGATGTTCACTCTTTCAACGATTCCGTTTCCCCGAACCGGCGCAACACCTCTTCCACTTGAACCAAATGCGCCAGCATTCGCTGTTGGGCCAAGGTGCTGTTTCGATCCCGAATCGCTTCATAGATGGACTGATGATCACGCAGAAGCCGCTCGGCCATCGCCTCTTCAGCATACAGCCAAATCCGGCGGCTCTCCCGCATCGTCTGTCGCATCGTATCTGAAATCGTATTCATCATGTCAACCAGAATTTGATTCTTCGTTCCTCGAGCGATCGCGAAGTGGAAATGGACATCCGCCTGTTCCCCGAGCTCTTCCTGTCCCAGAGCGGCTTCCATCTCCGCAAGAGCCCGTTCCATCTCCGCCAGGTCCGACTCCTCTCGCCGCCCAGCACAGATGGCGGCGCTTCCCACTTCCAATACTTTTCGCACTTCCAATAGATCCATAATCTGCTCCCGGCTCATCAACAAGGCGGAAGCGATCGGGCGGGACAAGGCATGAATATCGAAAGGGCGCACATAGGTCCCCTCTCCCTGCCTCATCTCCAATAACCCCATCGCCCGTAGAGCGGAGAGCGCCTCCCGCACGGCAGACCGGCCCACATCGAAACTTTCGGCCAGTTCCTTAACGGATGCCAACTTGTCCCCCGGCTTTAATTCCCCCCGCTCCATCATTCCTTTGATCTCTTCCGCCACTTCCTCATATATTTTTTTTCGTCGTATTTGTCGGAACGCCAATGCGATCACCCCGTGGAAAGGAACTTTCGTTCCATTGTATCCTTTCCCACTCCCGGATGAAAAGCATTCCGTCAAGAATCGGATCAGTCTCCAGAGGAAGTCGTATCAGCGGGGGGACGACTCCCCCGAATCACGAAAATCATCAACCCAAGGGTAATGGCCGCCACCAGCACGCTGCCGATATTTAACCCGAAACCATTTAGGACCACATACCCGAGCGCTCCGGCAAACAAGAGATAGTAGCCCAAGGGAAGCAACAACTTGCGGATCAAAATGCCTTCCCGGTTGACCAGCCCTACCGTGGCCGAGGCAGCTACCACATTGTGGACGCAAATCATATTGCCGGCAGCCCCTCCCACCGCTTGTAAAGCCACCACCCAGGCGGGATCCACGCCGATGCGGTTACCCACTTCAAACTGAAAGAGGGAGAACATCATATTGGAAATGGTGTTGCTGCCCGCGGCAAAGGCACCCAACGCTCCAATCACGGGAGCAAACAAGGGATAGAGAGATCCCGTAAGCACTGCCACACCCTCCGCAAGCGCAATCGGCATGCTCTCATACCCGGCTCCGCCTCCGCCGGAACCGATAAACAACTTCACCATCGGGACGGAGAAGAGAAGGGCGACCGAGGCAACACCGGTTGTATAGAACGCCCCTTTCCACGCTCGTCCAAAAGAGGAGGGCTTCATCTGATGAATAAAGTAGGTGAGCACCACCACAGAGATAAAGATCGTACCCGGCAGGAAGAGCGGAGCCACTGAAACCGTTACTCCCGAACCGAACAAGTCCTCCAGTTTAAAGGTGACCGAGTTTAACCATTCTTTGATGGGAAGGGTCTCGGTACGGGAGAGCACCAGGAACAACCCCACCAACAAGTATGGCATCCACGTCTTCCACCCCGGCATACGGGAGCCGTCGGGAACATCCGTGGCGATTTTTAGGCGATCAAACATGTCACCATTCCAGATCGGATCCCAGTTCTCTTTTTTCTCAAAGTCCCATGTCTCCTCTTTCGGCACAAACCAGCCCTGGCGGGCAGCGAAACCTACTACCGCCAATCCAAACAACCCACCGAACAAGGACGGAAACTCTGGCCCCAGGGTAACCGCCACCAACAAATACGGCACAGTCATGGCCAACCCCGCAAACAAAGCGAACGGCCATACCCGGAGCCCGTCTGCAAAGGAACGCTTGGGGCCGAAGAAGCGGGTCATTACCGCCACCATCAACAGCGGGATAAACGTCCCCACCACCGCATGCACCAATGCTGCATTCGCTCCGATCGCCGCAATGTACCCGCTCCAGTCAGTCGCGGCAACCCCTGCCGCTTCCTGGACTTCAGGCAATTGTCCCTGTCCTAGACCGGAGTTAACTCCCACCAGGATCGGTGTACCCAACGCCCCGAAGGTGACCGGTGTACTCTGGATGATTAAAGCACACACCACCGCTGCCATGGCGGGAAAACCAAGCCCTACCAACAGCGGTGCCGCCACTGCCGCCGGGGTCCCAAAGCCGGCGGAACCCTCGATAAACGAGCCGAATAACCACGCGATCAAAATCGCTTGGACGCGCCGGTCCGGTGAAATTTCGGTCAAACTTTGCCGCAGGGAATGGATCGCACCGCTTTCGGTAAGCGTTTTCAACAATAAAATGGCTCCAAAGATGATATACAACAATGTCAACGCTGTGATCACACCATCCACTGTGCCGGCCGCCACCTGGTTGAAGGGAACGTCCCACACCCACAGCGATAACGCCGCTGTCACTAAAAACGATATCGGCATCGCGTACTTGGCCGGCCACTTTAAGAGAACCAATAGGACAAAAACGGTCAAGACGGGTACTAAAGCCAATATAGACAACATCGGACGATACCTCCCTCTTTATGAAAGATTCCGTCATGGATGAACAACCTGGGTGAACGGCAGACAATCAATCCGATTATGGCGGACTACCACATCAGTAATAGGATGTAAGCCTTTTCAAAAATCCAAACCTATCCCCCCTTATCTCTAGTTGAATCCGCTTTCATCATTGTGGGAAAAATGGTATCATATCATCAGGTGATCTGATGACCTGTCGACTACATTCAAACACAATATTTCGACCATTGTCAACAATCCGATGGAAGGCAATGTTTTCCTCACTTCACTCGATCCGTTTGTGTACGGCTCCCAGGTCATTTTATCCGCCTTCGCGAAATAGAACAGAAAGGATTAGAGGAGGGAACGTCCCCGTGTTGAATTCAGAAATCAAAGCGCAGTTGGTTTCCGTATTGGGAGACGCCCATGTACGTGATGATGTCGAATCCCGGATTACCCACTCCTATGACGCCACCCCCTTATACCAGTCCATGCCTGACGGAGTGGTCTTCCCCTCCACAACCCAAGAGGTACAGGACGTTCTGCGCATCGCCTCCAAGCATCACATTCCCATTGTGGGACGGGGTTCCGGCAGCAACTTAAGCGCCGATACCGTTCCCGTCGCCGGTGGGCTGGTGATGGTGATGACCCGCATGAATCAAATTTTAGAAATCGACAAGGAGAATTTAACCGCCACCGTGCAACCCGGTGTATACACGCAAACCCTTCACGAAGCGGTGGAAAAGGAGGGGCTCTTTTATCCGCCGGATCCCAGCAGCATGAAGATCTCCACCCTCGGCGGCAACATCGCCGAATGCTCGGGAGGATTGCGGGGCTTGAAATACGGGACCACCAAGGATTATGTCCTGGGATTGGAGGCGGTGTTGGCGAATGGTCAAGTGTTGCGCACCGGCGGCAAACTGTACAAAGATGTAGCCGGATACGACCTGACCAAGTTGTTGATCGGCTCCGAGGGAACACTGGCGATTATCACGGAAGCCACATTAAAACTGATTCCCCTGCCGGAAAGCCGTCGGGCGCTGGTAGCCCATTATCACGATCTGGACGCCGCTGCCCGCACCGTCTCGGCCATCATCTCGGACCGAATCCTACCCTGCACCTTGGAATTTATGGACCGAAAAACGATTCAGGTGGTGGAGGATTACGCCCGGATCGGTCTCCCTAAGGAAATGGAGGCCATCCTGCTGGTGGAGCAGGATGGCCCTCTGGAAGTGGTAGAGCGGGACATGGAGCGAATCCGGCACATCGCGGAAACAACAGGTGCCACCCATGTGGAGGTGGCACGAACGGAAGCAGACGGAGCCCAGGTGATGGCAGCCCGCCGCAATGCCTTGTCTGCCCTGGCGCGCCTCCGCCCCACTCTCATCCTGGAAGACGCGACCGTCCCGCGTTCCCGCATTGCTGACATGGTACGGGAAATCAATCGGATCGCCGATGAGTACAATCTTCAGATCTGCACCTTTGGCCATGCAGGGGACGGGAACCTGCATCCCACCTTCCTTACCGACGCCCGCGACACAGAAGAAATCGAGCGGGTGGAGAAAGCATTCGCCGACATTTTTGAAGCGGCGATCCGCTTTGGCGGCACCATCACCGGAGAGCACGGGGTCGGCCTGGCCAAAGCCCCGTTTCTGGAATGGAAGGTGGGTGCCGCCGGCATCACGGTCATGAAAGGGATCAAACACGCCTTTGATCCACAGGGGATCCTGAATCCCGGCAAGATCTTCACCGATCAACCCCGGCTCCGAAAGGAGAATATGTAATGGTGCAACCCGTCCCTGCAAAGCCGAAAAAGACTGATCCCGCCGTCGTCACTCCCTGGAATAACCTCGGGAGACAACTGGCCCACACCCTCGATGAGGACGAATTGACCAATTGTATGCGTTGCGGATTCTGCCTTCCCGCCTGTCCCACTTACCGTGAAACCGGCTTGGAGGCCGCCTCTCCCAGAGGGCGCATCGCCCTGATGAAAGCGGCCGTCGATGGTTGGATGACACCGGATGAAAGCTTCCGCAATCAGATGAACTTTTGCCTCGGCTGCCGGGCATGTGAAACCGCCTGCCCCGCCGATGTCCGTTTTGGGCGTCTCTTGGAACAATCCCGTGCTGCCATCGCCGAACATGCGCCTATAACCCGATATGAGAAGACCATGCGACATCTCTTTTTTCAAGGGTTGTTTCCCCATCGCTCCCGACTGCGTCTGGTGGGTGCGCTGCTGGCACTCTACCAAAAATCGGGCCTCCGCTGGCTGGTCCACCGTACCGGCCTGGCCCGCCTGTTGCCGCCCCATCTGCGCCAAATGGACCGCGTCCTGCCAACCGCCTCCATGCAGGGTGTCGTGGAGCGGATCGGAACCCACGTTCCCGCCCACGGAAAGAAGAGGGGACGGGTGGGACTTTTACGCGGCTGTATCATGGATGTCGCCTTTGCCGACACCAACGTCAACACCGCCCGTCTGCTGTCCGCCGCCGGATATGAAGTGGTGATCCCCCGCAGCCAAACCTGCTGCGGGGCGTTGCACGCTCACTCCGGGGAGGAACGACAAGCCCACCGCTTGGCCAAGGAAAATATCCGCACCTTCCGTGAAGCCGGCGTGGACTGGGTGGCTTCCAACGCCGGAGGCTGTGGCGCCCAATTGGTGGAATATTCTCATCTGCTCCAAAACGAACCGAAGCTTGCTGAAGACGCCCGCTGGTTTGCCGCCCACACCCGAGATATCAGCCAACTGCTCGCCGAGGGGAATCCACTTCCCCTGAGATCCGTTCCCAAGCGGGTGACCTACCAACATTCCTGTCATCTCAAAAACGGCATGAAGGTGTCACAAGAACCCGAATCCCTGATCCGCTCTATCCCGGACCTCACTTATATGCCGCTGAATAAAGGGGAACACTGTTGCGGTTCCGCAGGCATATACAACTTGACCCATCCTGAAACATCCATGCACATCCTGGATGAAAAGATGAATGACGTAAAAGAAACCACCGCCGACATCCTTGTCACCACCAACCCCGGCTGCCTGCTTCAGATGAAGCTGGGCATCGAACGGTCGGGCCTTGCATCTCATATGCAGGCGGTCCATCTGGTGGATCTGTTAACCGAGTCCATGGAGAAGGGAGATGATCCCCATAACCAGAAGGAAAAATGACCGGGAAAACACGTTCCCTCCAGCCGGACATGGCGATTGGCTGGATCAGATCGTAAAAGAGCATGAACAAAAAGGCGGGTTCGACCACCTCTCCGGCAAAGGAAAGCCCTTGTCCAAGAAGACCTTGGAGGAAGAAGCGTTCCATCATATCCTGAAAAACGCCCACTATCTCCCTCCCTGGCTGGAGTTGCGGCATCAAATCAAAAATCAGATTCAGGAGCTTCTCAGCAACCTGGATAAAAAGGCCGCACCTGAAAAGAGGGATCGGGAACAAGTCGAGGAAGTCAATCGCATGATCCAAAAATATAACCAGTTGTGCCCTCATCCCTCCATGCAAAGGGGTTTAGTCACCATCGACAACCTGAATCAAGCTGTTCATCAATGGGAGTGAAACCCATGCCCTCCATCTAAGCATAACGCCCCCTGTCTCTAATAGAGTCAGAGGGCGTTTGTTCAGTCCGTGATAAAACGCAGCATCTCGTCTCTTTCGTCCCATTCCACCCGTAAATCCTGACCGTCGAAGTACCAAAGTTCTCCTTCTTCGACAAAGAAACGGATCCCGCCCGCTTCCACACTGGCACCCGGCCGTCGGGGCGGTTCCACGGTAAGGAGCAAGGAAAAACCGTGTTGATCCCGCCCTGCCGAGTGGGCATCATCATAGCGGATATGAAACCGAAGCTCATCCCCTTCCACCAATCCCATTTCATCCTGGAACCAGGCGAAGGCTTCCGGAGTAATCGTGATATTCATCGTTGGTCCCCCTTTTATCAACCGTTCAACGAAACTCTCTTCATCCTACCCGTTTAGCGGACAATGTCAAACGGGGAGAACCAATTGATCCCGCTTCACGGGGGCCATCCATTACTCCGATCCGATGCCGCGCCGTCTCCACTCCGCCTTCATCGCATCGTAATTCCCCTCAAACCGGGTCAAGGTCCCACCCTGGAGCCAATAGGTGGGTGCAAACAACTTGTTAAGAAAATAACGGTCATGAGAGACCACCACTACGGTGCCGGGAAGAAAACCTAACCTTCCTCTACAAATCCACCGGAATCTCATCCACCACCTCAATCGCATCAAAGGTAATGGAACAGCGATAGGCGTGGATGCAGATGCCGTGATTCCGCGCTTGGCCCATTTTCTCCGCCAGAACAGGGTCGATGGCGGTGTGAGGCGTAAAACGATGGACGAAGTCCATGAAGGCGACAAATACAATGACACCTTTATCCCCTTCTGTTACCGCACGGATCAACTCGTCCACATGCTTTTGTCCGCGAACCGTGGGAGCATCGGGAAACATCGCCACCCCGTTCTCCTCATAGGTGACGCACTTCACCTCTACCCAAGTGGGGGGATTCGCGTCGATGCGGAAATCCATGCGGCTATCACCCACTTTCACTTCACTGCGGATCGGACCTTCCACCCAATCGATCCGTCCTGATTCAACCGCATCACGAAACACGCGGTTGGCCAAAGCCGAGTGGATACAGATCCAGTGACCGTTTTTGTTAACGAACCGCAAGCCGTAACGGTGCTTCCGCTTGGGGTTGTCCGATCGCTCCAGCACCACAGGTGTTCCAGGGTGAAGCATTTCGTCCATGCGGCCGGTATTGGGAACGTGGACGATCTCCCGTTCCCCGTCGATCTCGACCTCCGCCTGAAACCGGTTGGGACGTCGGATAAAGGTAGCTGCCACTTTTTCTCCCGGAATGATGACGGCCATGGATTCACCCCATTCGAAGATAACGGATACCGACTCAGTATACCATTTAGTTTTCCTGTCGTTTCATTCATTCCACGATCAACGGATATATACGATACCATTTTCCGCTGATATACAGCCAACGTGATATTATCCACTCTGAAACAGTCGAAACTTAACGAATGCCAGACTTTCCCGCGTCTTGTGATAAGGGGTGAACAACACCCGAGAGTGAACCGGGACCGGTACCGCATCCATCTGAATCCGCTTCGCCATTTCCATCGCACGCTTCATATGATAATCGTGCGTAACGAGATAGACTTCGGTCGCTCCTGCTTGTTGAATGATCCACTGGGAGTAATGCAAATTTTCCCATGTGTTGGCTGCCTGATTCTCCAACAACAAGGACTCAGCCGGGATTCCTTTTGCCGCCAGGTATCGCTTCATCCCTTCCGCCTCACTGATGCCGTCGTTTCCCTCGCCTCCTGATAGGACAAGTACCTCTACCAACCCTTCCTCATATAACTGAAGAGCCGCTTCCAGCCGCTCGCGCAATGCGGGACTGGGTTCTTCCTCCCACAGCGCAGCTCCGAGAACGATGGCCACATCCCGTTTTTCGGTTGGAAAGGGGGTGTCGTCATATTGGGAGACGAGAGTCCACAGATAGATTCCCCCCACCAGCAGACAACCGCAAACAAACAGCGCCAAAATGACCAAGATTCGCCTCATTCCATGCTCCCTTCGCTTCTTTTATGAAAGCTTGTCTTTTAAACAACAAAAAGCGCCAATTTAATACCAAGAATCATGGTCAACCTGACCAAATAAACACACGGCTACCAACAGAATATCGATCAACCATTCAAATATATCGTATACCGCGTCCGTTTTGTATAGAACCCCGACCATTCCCCTCTGGCCCTTTAGAAAAGCCCATACATGGAGTCTTTCTCTCTAAGCGTTACTGTTTTGGACATGTAGTACAATGGTGAAGCACGGGAGAGAAAGGAGAGAAAGAAATGGCCATTTATCCGAAGGTCCCTCTATCAAAAAATGCAGCGGCCTGTCTGATCCGGGCCGGTTGGACACCTAGCCGTCGCATGGATGTCTCCGTACATTGTCAAGCGCTGCGGGAAGAAGGATATCGGATCTTTCCGGAAGCAAAACGGTTTCTGGAACGTTTCGTTGGGTTGAGGGTAACGATTCCCGCCTATAAACTTCGGGATAGGGAGGATTTTTTCCACCTGGATCCCCGGGAAGCTTCCAGACAGGTTTTTATCGAACAAATCAGAGATTATGAAGAACGGATCGGAGAATCGTTGGTGGTGATCGGGGAAGCTTACAGCAATCATCTCGCTCTTATGATATCTGAAACAGGAAAAATCCTGGGTGGTTTTGATCGTTTTCTCGTGATGTTGGGAGAGGATGGATGGAAGGGGATGGAGTCCCTATACCAGGGAGTGACGAGTCCGTATATTCAGGTGATCGACCCCACTGCGGACATGGAGGAAAGTTTGAACCATAGTCTGGAGATTTGGCCTGTTTTGTGGTGCGCCGAAATGAGTGCGGTCAATGATGCTCTCATGAATGGTTCAAAATTGGAGGATCTGGTGATTTCTACGCTTCGAGTCAAGTCGGGAGAACCCAACAAACCTTGTTATAACTGCCGGCATTATCTAAATAAATCTGATTTTGTCACCGAATATCCAGACCGGTCCATCCCCACCCGGTTGAAAAAAAAGTGGAAAAAACTGACCAAACATTTTGCGAAATCCTAGGATACGGGAAACCAGACCTACATAAAACGGCCCCTATAAAGCGGGCCGTCTTTTTCATGTTAGAGGGTATCAGGCCGTTTCATCCTTTTACTTTTTTAGATATTATTACAGCCTCGATATCCTCTTTTGAGACGCGATTCAACAGAAAATCGTTCCCATACTCTTTTTTTGATTTTAAAAGACTCTCGCTTTGCTGCACAAAGTGGTTTACTTTTGATCCAATCGTTTACGGTCTCTACACTTACGTTTAGGCTATCTCTGAAATCCGATATCATTTTTCCTTGAAACCTCTCACCGTTCCGGTTTATTATAAATATGACTACAGTCATTTTTTGAACATAGTCATAAAATGAATCAAGTCATCCCTGGGGTTTGGAGGAATTCGTCATGCTAAGGGAACAGCGAAAAAAAGAGCTGAAGGAGAAAATTCTCCTGGTCTCTCTGCGCCTATTTAAGGAAAAGGGGTTTGAACCTGTGACCGTGGAGGAGATCACAGCCGCCTGCGGAATCGCCAAAGGAACCTTTTACAATTACTTTTCGGAGAAAAAACAAATACTTTTATATCTGGGAAATTCCCAGTTGGAGAGGTTGGAGGAATCTGTCCGACGACATGGGACAGTGAAGCCCTTTCGTCAACGGGTGAAAAAAATCTTCGGGGATCTGTTATCCCGATACACGAAACATCCGGACATCGCCAGAATCACCATCTCCGAAAACATCCGTTCCCGACTGTTACTGCATGAAGAATCCCGCACCATCGAAGCCTTCCAATCGGCGTTATCTTCTCTTGTACAGGAAGCGATGCGGGAAGGGGAGATTTCGGATCAGCCCGATCCCGATCAAGTGGCATCCACCTTGGTCGGGCTCTATTTTCAGACACTTATTACCTGGCTTTCATTCACTGATCCAGAGAAATACGACATCCTCGATATTTTTGACAATCACCTGGAAATCCTCTGGGAAGGTGTCGGAAAAAAAGATTGAACAGAAACGGGAGGAGGCGGTGAATAGTGAACGTCATGATCATCGGCGCCGGGATCAGCGGTCTGTGCACAGCCATCACCCTACAACAGAAGGGGCATGAGGTGAAGGTGTTTGAGAGCTACCCCGAACTGAAGCCGGTCGGCGCGGGTCTGCTTCTCGGACAGAACGCCTTGAAGGGGTTGTTCCGGTTGGGGATCGGCGAAAAGATCCTGCGGGTCGGCAAGGTGAACAAAACGGTCACAGTTCTTTCCGAGAAGGGGAACGTCATATCCAAATTGGATACGGACCGGCTCGATCAAAAGTTTCAAACGGACAGCATCGCCGTTCTGCGGAGTGATTTGCACGATGTATTGGTCCGATCCCTGAAATCCGGAACCGTGACCGTAAACAAAAAATGTGTCGGATTTGAACAGGATGACCGGGGAGTATCGGTTCGGTTCGCCGACGGAAAGACCGGCCGGGGCGATGTTCTGATCGCAGCCGACGGAATCCACTCCATCATTCGGAAACAGTTGCTTCCCGGTTTAAAAACGAGATATGCCGGTTACACCTGCTGGAGAGGAGTCACATCGGGCGTTCCCGACGGTTTTAAAGAGGAACTAACCGAAACATGGGGACCGAAGGGACGGTTCGGTATCGTTCCCCTTTCCGACCGGCAGATTTACTGGTTTGCTGTAATCAATGCGGAAGAGAACAGCCGGGTATTCGCCGGTTACCGGAACAGGGACTTGCTGAAACACTTCGGGGACTACCACTTCCCGATTCCTCAGATCCTGCGGATGACAAGGGAAGAGGAAGTGATCTGGAATGATATTGTCGATCTGGAGCCCCTCGACCGGTTTGCCTTTGACCGAATCGTGTTGATCGGAGACGCGGCCCATGCCACCACTCCCAATATGGGGCAGGGCGCGTGTCAGGGGATTGAGGATGCCCTCGTCCTGTCCCGATGCATCGACGAGCAATCAAACCCAGTGGCCGCTTTTCAAGCATTTCAAGAGCAAAGGATCAAGCGAACCCGGAAGATCGTCAACACATCATGGTCCATCGGAAAGATGGCACAGATCGAAAACCGTTGGATCTGTTCCCTAAGAAACGCGTTGCTACGACGAGTTCCCCATTCCTTTCAGGAGAAGCAACTAGAGTTTTTATACGATGTGGATTTTTCATAATACGGCGGGGCTCGGATTGGAACCTCCCTTGCTCCCCTTTCTTAGCCGGTTGTAAACGAAAAAACCGCCGGAATCTAGTCGACTCCAGCGGTTTTTTCGAGATTATTTGGGTTGCATCCGGATTGCGCCATCTAAACGGATGACCTCTCCATTTAGCATCGGATTTTCGATAATACTTTGCACGAGTTTAGCATATTCGGATGGATCCCCGAGGCGGGAAGGAAAAGGTACCATTGCCCCTAGTGCTTGGCGTGCTTGATCCGGCAGTGCACTGAATAATGGTGTATCAAACAGGCCGGGTGCAATCGTCATCACACGCACGCCGTGTTGGGCGAGATCACGGGCAATCGGGAGCGTCATCCCGACGATCCCACCTTTGGAAGCACTGTAAGCGGCCTGCCCTATTTGCCCTTCAAAAGCCGCCACAGAGGCGGTATTAATGATCACGCCTTTTTCCCCTTGTTCATTGGGGGAATTGGCGGCCATTTGTTCAGCCACCAGCCGGATCGCATTAAAGGTACCGACTAAGTTCACTTGAATGACCGTTTGAAAGACAGCCAGATCATGCGGTCCCTTTTTACTGACGGTTTTTTGAGCCGCTCCGATTCCCGCACAATTGACCAGGATATGAATGCCCTGCCCTATTTCATAAGCCTGATGGACAGCGTGGTGGACACTTGCCTCATCTGTGACATCGGTTTTGACAAACCGGACATTCTCCCCTAATTCTTCTGCCAACCCCTTCCCCTTTTCTTCTTGCAGATCGGCAATCACCACTTTGGCCCCATGGGCGGCCAGCTGACGAACGGTCGCTTCCCCTAAACCCGACGCCCCTCCTGTGACAAAACCGACATGATCTCGAATATCCAAATCCGATCCCTCCTGATGATTCGGTTATCACTCTAGCTAGTACTACAGTTGCATTTGTACGAAGAGTGTATAGGAACGTGGGTTGGTCGGGCTGGTGGGCTGTCTTCGATCTCTTGCAAAAAGCGCATAGCGAGACCAGGAGCAAAGCGACTCAGGCGAGACTTGTACTCTGTGAGTGCAAAGGATCGCAGCCATCCCACCACCCTCCCTTCTCACATCTGCACCTACTCTTATAAGCGCAACTATAGTACTAAACTAACCGTTCAATAATCGTGGCATTGGCCATCCCGTGACCTTCACACATGGTTTGCAATCCGTAGCGACCGCCGGTGCGTTCCAGTTCGTGAACCATCGTTGTCATCAACCGGGCCCCCGAGGCTCCCAGCGGATGGCCCAGCGCGATCGCTCCGCCGTTGGGATTGAGCTTACAGGGGTCGGCACCCGTTTCGGCCAGCCAGGCCAGCGGAACGGAGGCAAACGCTTCATTGACTTCAAATACATCCATATCGTTTAATTGCAAACCCGCTTTGGCCAATACCTTTTCCGTTGCAGGGATTGGGCCGGTCAGCATCAATGTGGGATCCGAACCCACCACCACTCGTGTCAGCACTCGAAAACGAGGTTTTAAACCGAGTTCCTCCGCTTTTTCTTTGGACATCAGCAAAACAGCCGCCGCCCCGTCACTGATTTGACTGGAATTACCGGCGTGAATATGGCCCCCTTCCTTAAATGAGGGAGAAAGCTGGGCTAGTTTTTCCAAAGAAGTATCGTCTCTCGGGCCCTCATCTTTCGTGACCATTGCTTTCGTTCCATCCGGCAGCGTCACTTCAATCGGGATGATTTCCCGCTCAAAACGGCCTTCGTTCTGAGCCGCCAGGGCTTTTTGGTGACTCTCGAGAGAGAATTCATCCATTTGTTGGCGGCTGAGTCTCCACTTTTCGGCGATTCTTTCTGCCGACAACCCTTGATTGATCATTTCATGGCGTGCGGTTAACTTCTTGCTGAAATCGACTCCCTGCAAGTTGGAAAACATGGGAACACGGGACATGTTTTCAATACCAGCCGCAACGACCACATCCATATCTCCGCTGATAATCGCCTGAGCAGCAAAATGAACAGCCTGCTGACTCGATCCGCACTGACGATCAATCGTCGTTCCGGGAACTTCGGTGGGATAACCCGCAATCAAAGCAGCGACTCTCGCAATATCTGCAGCTTGTTCCCCCACTTGCGATACACACCCCATGATCACGTCTTCCACCATCTTCGGAGACAAACCCGCTTGGTTTACCACTTCTTTCAGCACTTCCGCCGCCAGCTCATCGGCTCGAATTCCGCTTAATATTCCGTTTCTACGACCCACCGGGGTTCTGACGGCTTCGATAATGACCGCTTCGCGCACGTGGAACCACCCTTTCAAATGGTATTTTCTTTTTTCAACTGTGTAATCTGCTCTTCGGTAAAGCCCAGTTCGAGCAACAATTCTTTGGTGTGTTCCCCCCATGACGGAGCCGGAGAACGGATCGCACCCTTTGTGTCCAATAATTGAATCGGAATACCCGGTTGTTGGATAGTCCCCAACGCGGGATGCTCCACATCCACAATCATTTGCCGGTGCTTGATTTGCCGGTCTGCTTGTACTTCCTCCAACTGGAGGACGGGTGAAACGCACGCTTCTTGATTCTTAAAAGCGTCCATCCACTCCGATAATGTACGAGTTTTGATGATCGATGAAATTTCTTCTTTCAACTTCTCCTGCTCATCCAAGGGAGCTTCCAGGCGGAAAATCCAATCGGGACGTTGGATGATCCGGCAGAAGGTTTCCCAAAACTTCGGTTCCAGCGCACCGACTGCGAGGAATCGCTGATCGGCCGTTTCATAAACCCCGTAGCAGGCTCTGCCGCCTGCCAACATCGATTCACCGCGCCGGGGCGGCCGACCCGTCGCCAAATAGTCGGGGAGAATCGTCTGCATCCAGGAAACGACACCGTCCATCATGGAAATGTCGACAAACTGTCCTTTTTGCGTCCGTGCTCTGGCTTGCAGTGCCAGTAATATGCCGACGGCGGCCATTAAGGAACCGCCCCCGATATCGGCGATTTGAACCGCCGGCACCACCGGCCGTCCGCCCCGTTCTCCCTGCAAATCCAAAAACCCGGTGTAACTCAAATAATTAATGTCATGTCCGGGAAAAGCGGAGTAAGGACCATCCTGTCCATATCCCGTCACGGCACAGTAGATCAGCTTTGGATTGACCTTCGCCAATGCCTCGTAACCCAGTCCCAACCGGTCCATCACACCGGGGCGAAAGGACTCTACCACCACATCCGCTGTTTGAACCAGTTGCAAAAAGATGTCCTTTCCCTGCTCAGACTTCAAATCCAAACAAAAACTTTTTTTATTTCGGTTTAAAGAATGAAACAGGGCACTCTCTTCACCCAGCTTTGGTCCATGCCACCTGGCGTAGTCCCCGATCTGGGGATCTTCTATTTTAATCACTTCCGCGCCGAAATCAGCCAATAGCATGGTACAGTACGGGCCGGGCAGCAGCCTTGTCAGATCCAACATGCGAATGGAACGCAGCGGCATCTCCATGAATCGATCTCCTTCCCGATCTTACAATCCCATGTCTTTGGCGATGATCGTCTTCATGATTTCATTGGTGCCTGCATAGATGGCGGAAACCGGAATATCTCAGCGGTATCCTGACTGTGAAGCCCGATTTTGTCCAATTTTCTCCCCCGGGAAAAACCCGGGCTGCCCCGTTCCACTACAATCAGACTGATGCCTTTGTGCTTGGGTACGGCTTTGGGATCGGTTTTGCAGACAACCAAGACGAGATCCGATTGAATACCGTTGGTGATAAAGGTTTTCTGACCGTTGATCACATAAGAATCACCGTCACGACCTCTATCCCCTTATTTTATTGGCTGCAATTTTACAACTGGCATAGCACTGAGAATGGATGTACTCAGGTGGAACACAAACATAAAATGAATGAATATTCACTCATGTTATCGCTTACAATAACAAAGTAACATCAAATTTCTAGAAAGTAAAGAGGATCGCAATCACTCATTTATTAAGAAAGATTGGACCCTCCCTTTCACTTTTTTTGCCGCAGGGTTCATAAAGGAGATGCCAACTATACCGGTCCTTACAGAAAAAATCAATTTCTCTCCGAAATCATCGGGAAATCCCGTGAACACAGTGAAAAGGAAAGCCCGCAAGCTTTCCTTTAATCCATAAACACAACCGATCTAGCTGTTATGCTGTGTCTGATTTCGGAAACACCGATACTCCCCGCTCTTCTAGGATATCCATCACCCGGCCGGATGGAAAGTCGGGATATCCGAACTCCTCCTCCATCACTTGCCGGATCGCTTTTCGATCCGCCAATGTCCGCTTCTCGACGGCTCCATCCTGATGACGGATGGAAAAGCGATTGTTCACCAGGGACAAGCTCCGGCTTCGTTCCCACTGCCACACCTGGCAGCGCAATATTGTCATAAAGGCTCCGTCCGGTTGGTACGAACGGTAGATCGCTTTGGAAAAGGATTGGATGGAAGAAACCGTCGTATCCGGATCAAAGGTCCAGATCGGCTCACCCAAGCGGCCATCGATATGACGCGTATAGCGCCACCGCCCCTCTCCATCCTCCACTGGTCTCAACCGGACTTCATATCCGCCGAAGCCTGTGCGGTTTTGGGGCTCTGTTTCAAAACGTACCGGCCGGTACAGGGGGGAAGCAGATCCTACATCCACATATACCCGCTCTCCTCCCAAGTCCGGGAGCCGCACCAGGATCGCCACATGGCTCTCCCCCACAGGCAGCAACCGACAATCAAACCCCAATGCCCGCAACAGCCGGAACAAATGGGAGTTGAGAATGTAGCATGTACCGCCCAGCTGCTGAGCGCGATGCCTTTCCAGAAATTCCTCCATCGACGGCACGAGCCGGGAAGGGAATCGCCCCTCGTGATGATCGATCAGTTTACCTGCGTTTTCAAAGGGAAAGACCGCGAGATGACGACGACAAATTTGTTCCAAATAGGCGAATGACGCTTCTTCCCGTTCTAACTGCAACAGGTCCAGGTAGTTTTCCAACCAAGACGGTGACCCCCACATCATCCTATCTCCCTTCAGGTTAACCAGCCGATCCCGGCCGGCGGCGGGCCACCGACGTTTGGATCAGCTTTCTTGGGTTACTTGATTGGCATGTCCACGAAGTACATATTTCATCACCTTGCCCATCTCGTTCCGGGGGAGTGCATCGACAAACACCACTTCATGCAAATTGTGTTCCGCCATTTGCCGATGCGTGTGAGCCAAGACCGCTTCCTCCGAGAGCACGGCTCCCTCGGCTGTAACCACATATGCCCGGGCCAACTCCCCCCAGACAGGATGCTTCACCCCGACCACGGCAGCCTCAGCCACTTGATCCATCTGCTGAATGACCGCTTCCACCTGTGCCGGAAAGATATTTTCACCGCTGGTGATAATGATGTCCCGCATCCGGTCCACGATGTGCAAAAATTCCTCGTCATCGAGATATCCCACATCCCGTGTGTGAAACCAACCGTTTCGAATCACTTCCTCCGTCGCATCCCGGTTGTCCCAATAACCGGAAAACACCTGCGGACTACGACAGACGATTTCTCCCATCTCTCCCGGCGGCATCGCTTCCCCAGTCGCCGGGTCCACAATTTTTAGTTCAGTAAGATACACGGGTTTGCCCACAGATTCACAATGGTCGATTCCCATCTCCGGTGTCCAGTAACTGATCGCGCCTGTCGATTCCGTAGTCCCGTACACTTGGGCAACAGGGTATCCCCTTTCATGGAAAGCGCGGATCAAATGCTCCGGAACTTTGGATCCCCCGCAAATAATGGAACGCAGGTCCGCTGGTCCTGACTCTCTCGCTTGCAACGAATGCCACAGGTAGTTCAGCATGGAGGGGACGGACATCATCCCCGTCACCCGTTCTTTCTCCAAGTGATCCCAGATCTCCACCGGGTGGAATTGCATGGATAAAACCAACGTGATTCCCCGGATGAGCGCCCCGGCGGTAAACACCATCCCGCTGATGTGAAAAAGAGGTGTCACAAATAAAAAACGGTCCCCCAAACGCATATCCAAGGTGCTGAAATTGGCCAATCCCGCCGCATGCAAATTGGCATGGGTCAAGATAACCCCTTTGGGCCTTCCCGTCGTTCCCGATGTATAGATGATAAAGGCAGGGTCTTCCTCCAGAACAGGGACCATCGGCTCTGTTGACGGATAGGAGGCGAAGCGATCGAGAAACGAATCATGCATTTGATCCCCGCTTCCCACGCGGATCAACGGGTCGAGAAAGTCAAACACACCCGAAAGCGGCTCCACCTGTTCAAATTCTTCGTGGTAAAACAACAGTCGGGGCTGGCAATCCTCCAAGATCCAACGGATTTCATCCGTCTTCAGCCGCCAATTGATGGGGACGACCACCGCCCCCACCTTTGCTGCGGCCAGACAGATCAATGGAAACGGAACGGAATTATTGCAGACGATGGCGATGCGATCTCCCCTTTTTACCTGGGAAGCGTTCAGATAATGGGCCAGTCGGTTCACCATCTGGTTGAGTTCTGCAAACGTGAAACGATCATCGCCGGAAACAACGGCTTCCAATTGCGGGGTGAGTCGGGTGCGGTGGCGCATTAAATCTCCGATGGTGGCCATATCATCCCTCCAGAAATAAACCGTTTTCAATAAAATGGAAAAATATGACTTGCTGTTCTCCTCATATTATGTTCGAGTTTCTGATATTTTTCAATTCATTGTCCACGATCACTTCTGTTTCCCCGCGAATAACGGGGACGAGATCCCTTGACTCTCGTCGGTGGATGGCATACTCCGAATCGGGTTTTTAAGGGATCCCGCCCACCTGGTGACTCAGATCGATGTCGGTTCCGTCGATTCCGCCTCTTCCTCAAACAACATTTCCCCGCGGTGAAGCCGCCAAGCGATCCGGGCGACATGGGGAACTTCGCGGGCGGTAGGAGCATGGGCTGCCAGATAACGAGTCATGGCCAGGATCATCGTTTCTTGGGCGGCTTGGGCCATTGCACCCGATTCTTTCTCCCAGCGGTCATATTCTACCACCGCCGCCTCCACCATCTGGAAGGTGTGAAACTCTGCGTCCTCTCGCAACAACGCATGGCCAAGGGTGCGGAAGAGAGCATCCTTGTCTCCTCCCCGGTCGAGATAGGATTGCACCCATTGGGCCGCCTCTGTCACTTGTTGTTGTTTATCCATGATCGACAGCAATTCATCGGGATGTAAAGACCATTCCTCGCGGCTGCCTTTAGGTTCTTTCGCAGCAGGAATGTTAAGGAATCGATCCAGATAAACACTCATGGCCGCATGGAATACCCCCCGCACCAACTCCGGCGTTACGGAACGGTGCAGACTTTCATGGACGGCATGGGCATGGGTAAAGGTATGCAATGCCGTATCCCAATCACGAAAGTCATTTTGTACATGGAAGCGACGGATGCGGGTGGCCGCAGCCAACGTCACCAACTGGGCAAGACGGCGTGGATCCATCCCCTCCCGTAAAGCCCGTGTCATTTCCGTCACAGTGGTTTGAGGATCTTCTCCCAGAACGGTTTCTACCAACCGTTCATCCCCTTCTCCTTTCCTGATGGTGCCAAAGGGGAAGGTCTCCATTTCGGCGAAAGCCCGTTTCAACGGAGCGACCAAATCGACCGGAGATTGCCAGCTGTGCAGTTCCTCACTCCGTTCCGCCCCCGCCAGTTGTGGCAGCAGAGAGGAAAGCACCCGCTCCCGGTGATCCGACCCGATCTTTGTCAGGATTTCAAATCCCTTATTGTGAAAATCCAACACATGTCCCACATCCATGTAAAAATGATCGGTCACCGCCGCCATCATCCACTCCGACAACTGTGCATCCGAAAGCCCCGCTCGAATCGCCGTCAGCAAAACCCGCTCCGCTCCCTGAACGTCCCGCACCTCGACACAGCGGCGATACCAACGGGCCAGCCGCTCCGGGTTTCCATCCTTTAACGGCAGCGGTTCCAGTTGAAACCGGGTGCCCATGCCGGCACTCTCTGCCGCGATCCACCGCAGCCCCTGATACAAGGCCAACACTTGGCCGTGCCGGTCCAGCTTCGGCAGCAGGTTCACCATGGCACTCAGGATGGTTAATCCCGAGCGCCATCCGCCCCGACGATGGGTGGTTCCAAACTCCACCCCGATGGCGGCGATTTTCTCCGGTTCCTCTCTCCCTTCCATTAAAGCCACCACCGCTTTGGCGATCACTAGGCTTAAGTTTTGCTCCAATCCCTCCCGGAGACGATCGCGATGGTGTTGCAGTCGTTTCCGATCTTGGGGAAGGGACTCCACCCAAACCACCCCATCCCGAATCTCCGTCCGGTAGGTGGCTACATCATCCGCCCAGGGATCCAGCGTTCCTCCGCTGTCCAGATCAAAGCGCGCATGGTGCCAGTGGCAGGTCAGGATTCCGTCGCACAGAGAGCCCATATGAAGGGGGAAGCCCATGTGGGGACAACGGTTGTCGACTGCATAGACACGGCCCTCATGATAAACGACGGCAATGGCATTTCCTTCTCCCTTCACCACTTTTACTCCCGATTTCTTCAGTTCAGTAAGGGTAGAAACTTTAATGAACGTCGCCACATCCATCCAGCTCCTTTCAATCACCTTCCATTTCATTCTAGGGTGGAGCCGTTTAGCTGACTTCATCGAAAAGTCGGAAATCCAGCGCGGTTTTTCGACCTAAGTCCAAAGTCTGATTGATTCTGTTTACCTTTTTGAAAGCGGCCCCTTTTTCTGATTATGGAAATGGTTGTTCACCACCAATAATGGAGGCGTGGGTACGCCCAGGCATAGCAGTCGGCCCAATCCTGTTTACGTTTGATCTCCGCAAGCCGGTACCGGATTTCCATTTCGTGAATCATCGCTTCCTCTCCCCGCGTTTTCTTTTTCCTCCTCATCTTACAGTGAAAAAAGCGCCATTTCTTCGGTACGTAGACGGATCGGATCGGGAGAAAAAGGTCCTGCATCCAGGGAAGGAGGAGTCTGGGACCATCGGATGATGACTAAGCATAACCGTGACCAGGGGTGTCCCCAAAGCCAAAAAAGTTAAGCAAACTTCAAATCTGTTCCAGCAGATATGTATGGTATGATGACCCTATGAAGTCTTATCCATCGCACGGCCGATGGGGTGAGGAGAATACCCATGAGTTTGTTTAAGATGAAGGAACCGGTAAACACCTGGACCCACTTTATCACCTTTCTGGTGGCTATCGTCGGCTTGGTTTTTCTGATTCTGCTGTCCAAAGACAATGTATCCAAACTGGTGACCATGACGATTTACGGCACCAGCGTCATTCTGCTATACGGAGCCAGCTCCTTGTACCACTGGGTACGAACTACCCCTCGCAAAGAATTGCTGCTGAAAAAATTGGACCATATCGCGATCTATCTCCTGATCGCCGGTTCCTACACCCCGGTGTTCACCTATGGGCTGGAGGGAGCTTGGAAATGGACCATGCTGACCGCGGTCTGGCTGTTGGCGGCGATCGGGGCTTTCCTGAAGCTGTGGTTTGTAAAAGCTCCCCGCTACATTTCCACCGTCTTCTATGTCACGCTCGGATGGATCGCCGTTATTCCGTTTGTCCAGTTAGTGGGCAATCTGCCGATCGGGGCGATCATTTTAATGATCGCAGGGGGAGTGGCCTATACCATCGGGGCCATTATCTACGCCACAAAGTGCTTTGATTTCTTTCCCAACCGATTTGGCTTCCACGAAGTGTTCCACCTGTTTGTCATGGCCGGTACCACCATCCACTTCATTATGATGCTGATGTATATCGTGCCGATGTGAAAAAACCCTAACAAAACACCCGTACGCAATAACCTTAAAACTCCCGGAACCAATAGGTTCCGGGAGTTTTAAGGTTATCTCCTACTTTTGCTCCCCCTCCAAGAGGGGAAAACCGCATCCAGCCTCTGGGTGTACCCCGCCAGATTGGGATCTTCCACCGGCTCTATCGTTAAAATGCGGATGCCGTACGCTGCGGCGTATCCCATTTCGAAAGCCTTACCGAGATATCCGTCCACATTAGCCACTGTGACAAACGTTGAATTTCTGATGTGAGTAAATATGGCATCTTGAACCGTCCGTGCATCCACCTCAGGATCGTTCTCGAGGCGAATAAATACTTCGCCGGGATTCACTACGTGTGAGCCTGTCGGGGATAAGATGAAAACACCCTGCTTTCGAAGGAATGCTTGCGGTACGAACCGCATATCACCGTTTTCAAACGCGCCGATTTCATCACATTCTCTCCATCTCCAGTTTATCGGTGAAAGGCACCGTATTTATCCGGCATCACTTCTCCACTCTTATATTAGATGCTTAAAAACAAAAAAATCCAGTATCAGCATCACGAAAGCTCTTGACAAAGGTACGATGTCGTAGTATATTTCACTCAAATACTCCGATATCGTAGTAAAAATGCGTCAGCAAAAGGTGACTGTCATGGAACAACTGATGGAATTTTTCTTGAAAAATGGACTTCGTCCGCTTCAACTGGATGCTCAATTAGAAGAATTGGAGCAAAAATTAACCCATTCCGAGCTGACGACATTGCTTTTCTTAGATCGTTACGGTGAATTGAGCATGTCAGAATTGGCCGCACAGTTAGGAGCCCCATTAAGTACATGTACGAGTATTATCCACCGGTTACAAAAGAGAAAGCTGATCCATCGGGAGAGAGATGCGAAAGATCGTCGTATTTATCTGGTGAAATTAACCGCAGACGGTGAGGGGATGGTTCAGAAAGCAAAGGAACAGATCAATGCGATGTTTGAGCGCGTCCAAGCGGCTTTAACCCCGGAGGAACTGCAACAATTTATGTTTTTGACTCTAAAAGTAGCCAAAGCGATACAAAATGAACCGAAGCAGATCAAACAGCATAAAAAAGCAGAAGTGAGAAGGATTCAAATTGAAGATTAGACGACTGGATTTTTTTAAACCAATATTACGATATCGTAATAATGCAGGTGATGAACGATGAGAGTCATCTTGTACACGGGAAAAGGCGGTGTCGGCAAAACCAGTATTGCCGCCGCCACAGGCCTGCGGCTGGCGGAAGAAGGCAAACGAACATTAGTATTGAGTACCGATGCCGCTCATAGTCTATCCGATTCTTTTGACCGGCCTTTAACGAATGACCCTGTTCCAATCTCCAATCGTTTGTGGGGAATGGAAGTCGATCCCATAAAAGAAACGGAAAGAAACTGGGGAGCTGTTCAGAAGTGGTTTCAAGGCGTGATGGATTGGGCGGAGTTAGATGATACGACTTCCGAAGAGATGATAGTCTTTCCGGGAATGGAAGAACTGTTTAGCCTCCTGAAAATAAAACATTACATCAAAAGTGGCAAGTTTGACACCATCGTTGTCGATTGTGCCCCTACAGGTGAAACACTTCGGCTGTTAAGCTACCCAAACATCTTGAAATGGTGGCTGGAAAAGATCTTTCCGTATGAAAAACGGTTGGTCAAGGTGATCAAACCAGTGGCGAAAGCCGTCACCGGAGGGTTGGAACTTCCCGACTCCCATACGATGGATTCTATCGAACGGTTGGGACGGGAACTGGAAGAGATGCATCGTATGATTTTCCAGTCCCGTATGACGTCTGTTCGCATCGTGATGAACCCTGAAAAGATGGTGATCGCCGAAGCCCGTCGCTCCTTCACTTATTTAAACTTCTTTGGTTTTCATACGGATGCGGTTGTGGTCAACAAAATATTCCCCGAAGAAGCCGGCATCGGTTATTTCAAAGATTGGCATATCAAACACGCACAGTATTTACAGGAAATTAAAGCTTCCTTTTCCCCATTGCCGATTTTAAAAGTCCCCTTGATGCAAGACGAAGTGACAGGTCTTCAATCATTAAATAGAGTTGCTGATCAGGCGTTTGCCCATGTGGATGTTGGTTCCGTCTTATATGAAGGTACCGCTGAGGAAGTCAAACGGGAACAGGAAAGATACGTATTAAAATTGGCACTTCCTTTCGTCACAAAAGATAAAGTGAACGTCATGCAACGGGGAGATGAGTTAACAATTACAGTGGGAACGTATAAAAGAAAGGTGATTCTTCCCCGTGTCTTAATGGGAAGGCCCGTGACGGGTGCGAGATTTGCAGATGAAAAGTTGAACATTTATTTCGGCGATCGAGAGATGTGATGAGAGGATCTATTTTTAAACAAATATTACGATATCGTAATATTTCAGGGGGGATGACATCATGTTGATGGATCGATATTTACCGAGCTGGGAATTCGACAAGAAAAAGGAATGTTCGGTCCAGACGGAAACCATTCCAAAGGCGTCGGTTGTTTATGACGTTGATTTTGGAAAATCGTTCATTATTCGAACGCTGTTTTTCTTGCGCGGTATTCCGACTGGAATGTTGACATTAAACGATTTTATCGATAATGGATTCATTTTATTGGAAGAGAGCGAACACGAAATCGTGATTGGATTGGTAGCACAACCTTGGACGCTGAAGGGAAACATCGTGGAGATTCCAAGAGAAGAATTTAGAAACTTTCACATGCCGGATTATGTAAAGGTGGTTTGGAACTTCTCATTTGAACCGATTGGAAAAGGACGAACAAAAATCAGTACGGAGACACGCATTCACTGTACGTCTCACCATGCAAAGAAAAAATTCTCCCCGTATTGGTTTGTGATCGGCTATTTCAGTGGTGTGATTCGACGTGAAATGCTGGCAATCATTCACAGAGAAGTCATGAAAAATAATTGTTGATGAGGTGATGGTTTTGAATATACCCATTTTAATCGCGGCTACCTTAAGCGGACTTGCCTTTCTTCTGCACACTTTTGAAGGAGACAGAGAAGTCAAGATGTTCAAACCTGCTGGTGTGCAGAATGACGGGTACAAAATGGTTGAGATTTGGACGATGATTCGTTGTGGATGGCATTTGATCAGTTTCGACTTATTGGCCACCTCCACACTCTTATTTCTCATCCTTTTCACGAACATTATCATTCACGAGCCGTTCCTGCTCACTCTACTTGGGATTTACTATATCGGTTATGGAACCGTATTTCTCATCACGATCGCGATCTCTAAGCCGTTTCCTTGGAATTATTTGCGATTGTGGCAATGGATCTTTTTTTATACGATTGGCGGCTTGATTTTCTGGGGGATCCATTTGATGTAGCGGATAAGGTTCAGCCTGGATTGTTACCGAAAATCAGGCTGAACCGTTTTTGCAATCCTTCTCTTCCGGCCTTCGTCAACTCCACCGCTCGGCTGTCTATGACGATTGGCCAACTCCGTCGCCGTCATCCAGCTACCATCCATCAGTGTATCCAACATCGCCGCCTGGGACGGCTCCGTGTTCAATGATGCTACCTTAGCGGAATCCGGTTGTATATGCATACCGAATCACCTATCTCTCAAAGATACCACGATACTTCGATTATAATAGAACGATCAACGTCATATAATCTCAACTATTCGTAAAAAGAAAAAACCCCGGATCTATGTCAACCGGGATTAATCTATACACGTCCCTTTCATTCAAACCAACCCTGTTTCATCGCAAACACCGCCGCCTGGGTGCGGTCCTGCAGGTCCAGTTTGCCCAGAATGCTGCTCACATGGGTCTTGACGGTTTTTTCCGCGATCGTGAGTTCAGCGGCGATTTCTTTGTTGCTTTTCCCGGCGGTAATCAGCTGGAGCACTTCCCTCTCCCGAGGTGTCAGCACCTGAATGGTAGAGCGCTCCTCCCTGGAGTCCCCTGTCACATGGGAGACGAGATGGCCGGCCGCCTGAGGATGAAGTTGAGTCATTCCCTTATAAGCCGCCCGGACGGTCATCGCAAGGTCGTCTGCATCGATCTCTTTTAATTGATAGCCTTCGGCACCGGCCCGGATCGCCGGAACCACATGGTCCCGGTCGGAAAAGCTGGTCAGGACGATCACCTTCACTTCCGGGTGGGAAGCCTTGATGCGGCGGGTGGCTTCCACTCCGTCCATCACCGGCATCATCAGATCCATCAACACCACATCCGGCTGATGGACCGCCACTTTTTGCATCGCCTCTTCTCCGTTGGACGCTTCTCCGACGACCTCCATATCCTCTTGGGTCTGCATAAAAAGGCGCAACCCTTTGAGCACCATCGGATGGTCATCCACCAACAGCACGCGTATCATCATCCCTCTCTCCTCCCTGCTGCGGCAGGTCGGCGAACACCTCCGTCCCTTCCCCGGGACGGCTCGTCACCTTCACATCGCCGCCCAACAGCTTCGCCCGCTCCCTCATACTGGTGATTCCCAAGGACTCCGACCGATTTTCTTCCGCGGCGACGGAAAAACCGCACCCGCGATCCGATACCCGCAGTTTCACCCGGTCCCCATGTACAGCCAAACTTACCTGTACTCGCTCAACACCGGCATGTTTACTCACATTGTTGAGTGCCTCCTGACCGATGCGCCACAACGCCTCTACCACACAGCGGTCGAGAGGGGCCACTCCGTTCACTTCTGTCTTCACTGCCAATCCCAATCTGGATGCATATGCCTCCAAAGCCGTAACCAAGCCATCTTCCAACCCCGGCGGCCGCAGTTGCCAGATCAAACTCCGCATCTCCCGCAGGGCCTCATGTGACCAGTTTTGGATATCCTGGAGGCTCTCCCGCAGCAGCTCCCGATGCTCCGGTGATAGCTGTTGTGCCGCCCGTGCCGTTAACGACAGGGAAAAGAGCTTTTGATTAACCGAATCATGCAAGTCACGGGCCAGCCGATTCCGTTCCCGGGACAGGGTCCATTCCTGCCGCTCCCGTTCCAGACGCGCACTCTCCAGAGCGAGGGTGACGTGTTCCCCAACGGCTTTTAACACCTGCAGATCGCTCTCTCCCCATCCGGCGGGATCCCGGCTGCCGATGGCCAGCACCCCGATCCGGTTCCGACCGGTGGACAAAGGGACCGCCGCCAACGACTGCCACCGTTTCTCCTCTCCTCCCGGGAAGTGGAGACTCCATTTTCCCCGTGCCATCCGCTGATGTTGAAATGAGGCGCCCACTGCTCCCCACTCCTCCGGAGTTCGGGCGATGCCGGGGCCGTCACTGCGGCCGTCAGCAACGGCGGCCACCAACACAAGACGCTCCCCTCGATGAAGCCAACAGCCTACATAGGGCCAGTCCAGACTCTCGGCGATCCCTTTTGTCAACTGACGCGGCAGATCATCGGGGTCCCGCACGGACCAAATTTTTCGGCTGGCTTCGTCCAAACGGGCGAATAGCTCGGCCCGGCGTTGCTGGGCCTGGATGAGGCGATTTTTTTGGACGGCCGTACCAATCTGATAAGCAACCGACTGAAGCAGGGACAGTTCTTCTTCGCTAAATCGCTCTTTTCCGGGAGCAGCCACGTTGAGGAGGCCGATCCGCTCCTCCGCCGCCATCAGCGGAACGGTGGCATGGTGTGTGATTCCTCTGGTATCTCCCCACTCATACTTAACTGCATCTTCCAGTCGTTTACACTCCATGATGTTGACGGCTTGTTCCAACTTTCCATTCCAATAATCCTTCAAGCACCAACAAGAGCCTTCGCACATGGGGCGTCCCCCTTCCCAGGAAAGGGCCGAAGGGATTCCCTCCATGGCCGGTGTCGAATATTCGGGCCGTTCCCGGGACAAAAAAATCCACCCAGTGGTCAAGCCTGTCACATCCAACAGTTTTTTTAATACCGACTGAAGCATCGGTTCCACATCGGAGGAGCGGTTTAAGGTTTCCGCAATCGTTTTGAGTATTTCCCGTTCCCGCAAGGTCCCTGTCATTCCCCCATCCTCCCTTCCCAGCTGTGTCCGGTTATTCCCCACTTTCATCATATACGAATCATTCCAAAAAGAAAAAGCCGCCCGACAGCGGCATGGCCTGATACAGCTAAAGGACCGAACCCCGGGTCGGTATGGCTGTCTTCGTTCCGTTACAAGAAGCGCATAGCGAGACCAGGAAACAACAGTGACCCTGGTGAGATTTGTGCTCTGTGAGCGCAAAAGTTTAAACCTGTATGGCTAGGTGTGGCTGTCTTCGTTTCATTGCAAAAAACGCAAAAGGCTCTCAGCCAGCCACACCAACCCTCCTTCTCTTTCACCCATATTGGATGAACAGATCTGCCATCACTACCGTCTCGCCTCGGTCACTCCGTTCCCGGGTCTCGCTTTGCACTAAAGCACAAGTCTCGCCATGGTCACTCCGTTCCCGGGTCTCGCTTTGGCCGGAGCCAGTCTACTTCGGGGATGGTGACGCCAAATTCCTGTTTGACTGCCTGTGGAAATTGCCGCAATAAGGGCAGTTTCCCTTCCTCTTGGTTGATCGCAGCAGACAAGTGACCCTTGGCCAGGTGGCCGGGAATCTTTCGTTCCTGATAGATGTTATGCAGCGAACGCATCAGGAGATGGGGAAACAACAGCTGGGAGTAGATCAGGGCATACTCCACCTCTTCCAGCGGGGCGTACTCCTGGTAGGACGAAAGAGAAGATGTAACGGCTTCCAGCCCCCCGGTCCGGCCGTATGTGTATAAAAGATACCGGGCCAAATCCCGGGTCCGAACATCCAACACCGTACAGTTCCAGTCGATCAAGTGGGGGGTTTTCCCCTGCCACAACACATTTTTCCGGTGAATGTTCAGATGACAAGCCTCTCCCGCCCGTCTGGTCTGTTCCACCACCGTATCTCCGCCCACTTTTTCCAAATAGCGAAGGGCAGTCTCCAGCATTCCTTCGGCAAAACTGCATTGTGTCATCCACAAACGATCCACCGGGGCGAACTCATCCCCCAAATCCGCCGCCAGTTTAAACATCTCCACTTGTTGTTCCATCCGTGTCCAAATCTTTCTCCATTCCCCCACATGGCTGAGACCACGGAGGGAAGAGGGAGCAACGAATCCTTTTGACGCCAGATGAAAGCGGGCCAATTGACCCGCCACCCGTCTCCATCCTTCCCGATCCCACGAGCGGTGCTCTCCTTCGATCCAGGGTAATAACACATAGGAACGTTTAAATCCCGCAAAGGTGCGCTGGCCCTGGCGCGTTGTCTGCGGAACCGGAATCTTTATCTCTCCGGTCCGTTCCACATGGCGGGAAAGTTCCTCCACCAGCTGCCAACGCTTCTCCTCCCGATCCCGTACCCGTTTTAAGGCAAAGGTTCCTTGGTTTGTGGATAGTTTCAGTACCCCGCCAACGGGTTGTGCATCCTTCAGTTGAATCCCGTACCGATAGTCCAAAACCTGGGGTAAGCGCGGTTCATCGGTCCACTCCTTGATGCGGGTCGCCGTCTCATTCATCCGTTTCCCCTCCACTCCCGTGCCATTCTACTCTATGTATAAGCGTGGAGAGCCGCCCCTATGCGTAGCGAGACCCGGCAACGAAAGACGGCCACACCCGGCATCTAATCGAAGAGCGGCGCTTTGGAAACCGGGTGGATGACATCCAGTCCGCCGGTCACCTGAATGATGTTCCCGGTAGTAAAGTCAGCATCCGGTTCACACAAAAAACGGATCACCCGGGCCACGTCCTCTCCCGAACCCGGCCGTCCCAGAGGCGTTTCCCCATCGGCTTGACCTTTCACGGCAAGAATACGTTTCTCTTTGTTTTCTCCCACGATATCCCCCGGACCCACCATATTGACGGTAATGCCGTACGGAGCCTCCTCCACCGCCACCGTTTTGGTGAAAGAGGCCAGCCCTGTCTTGGCTGCCGCATACACCGCCCGATCCGGCCACGCGGGTGCCTCCCCCACACGACCAAAGCCAAACAACACGACGCGTCCCGACCGCGCCCGCCGCATCACCGGCAACGCCGCATGTACGGTCATCATTGCACTCGTCAGGTTCCCGGCTACCAGCGCTTCCACCTCTTCTTCCCGGTAATCGGCAAACCGTCGCCGTTCCCGGACGAAGGGACCAACAGCGTGAACCAGGACATCGAGACGTCCCCAGGTATCCGCAACAGCCTGGATCAACCGCCTCGGTTCACCGGGTTGGAGGATATCTCCCTGAAACAGACGGGCCTTGCCACCCCTGCGATGAATCAGAAAACAAACTTCCTCTCCTTGTTCTTTTGAATCCCGGTGATGAACCGCCAGTGTAAAACCCGCCTCCGCCAGTACCAGGGCCGCCATCCTCCCTAACCCGCGAGAACTCCCCGTAACGAAAGCGACAGGATTATCATGCCTTGTCATGTCACCCACCACCCTTCTTTCAAATCCATCCTCCCCCATGCAGACCGTCTATAAAAACAGAACACTCACTATCTAAAGGCATGCAACTACATACTCCCTCTGATCCGGGCAACAATAATCGTATGTTGCAGAGGGGAGAGGGTACAAATGTATCAAACCGATTCCATCACCGAGATCACGGAAGACGCGATCCATGCCGCCACCTTGCGCTGGCTGGACGACCGCGGCGTCCAATTAAAAGAGATCGCTGAACTGGCCTTAGAGTTGCAACAGGAATATTATCCCGATCTTACGCTGTTGGAATGCCTTTCCCATGTGAAGCATGTCCTAACCAAACGAGAAGTGCAAAACGCGATCCTGACGGGAATTCAGCTGGACCGGCTGGCTGAACGCGGCGCCTTGGATGAGCCGCTGTCGGATATGGTGCTGCGGGATGAAGGCCTCTATGGGATCGACGAAATTTTGGCCACCGCCATTATAAATGTTTACGGCAGTATCGGGATGACCAACTACGGCTATATTGATCGGGTCAAACCCGGCTGCTTGGAACGGCTGGACAATAAGGAAAGCGGTCAGATCCACACTTTTTTGGATGATATCGTGGGAGCAGTCGCCGCTGCGGCGGCGGCACGCCTCTCCCACAACCGCAAACGGGAGCAGGACCGCAACCGTTCCGAATGAAAAAGCCCGAGCGATAAGCCCGGGCTTTTCCTTTCAGCCACGATAACGCCAATGGCCGTCCGCTTTTTCCCGGTCAATCTGTCCATTCAGCCGCAAGTACTCCAGATGGGCTAAGGTTTCCGACAGGGCGAAGCGAAGATTATGGATGGATAAGTTCTCGCCAAACACCCGGAAACAGACATCCGTCGCCGTCAATGGCTCACGTCCCACCCAGCGGCTCATCGTGTCCAGACGTTCCCAGTGGTGCGCCTGCAATTCTTCCACCCGCTCCCGGTAATGTTCAAACATCGGTCCGTGTGCAGGGAACACGCGTTTTACCGGCAGGGATTTTAACCGCTCCAGGGTGGACAGGTATGTCTGCAGAGGATTCGGGTCGCAACCGGGCCATAGGCTGATATTAGGCGTGATTTTGGGCAGCAGGAAGTCACCGCCGATCAACCAGCCCCGTTCCGCATCAAAAAAGCTCAAGTGGCCGTCGGCATGGCCGGGCGTGTGCAACACTTCATACAAATGGTCACCGAGGCGAATCGTTTCTCCCGCTTCAATCCATGTAGGCTCCGGATGAGGTTCTACCCACCGCTTGAATCCCCGGAGATGGCCGGGGATTTGAGCTGCCCACTCTGTGGGCAGGCCGTGCTCCCGGTAAAAGTCGGCCATGGTCTCCGGTTGGTCGCTGGCCTCGTCCCAAAAGAGAGCGGCTTGCTCAAAATCCGTCGAAGAGAGGCGCACCGGTGCACCGGTCTGTTGCTGTAACCATCCGGACAAACCGTAATGGTCCGGATGGTAATGGGTGAGAACGATCTGTTCTACGTCTCCCCATTGAAAACCCTCCTGATTGCGTACATCCTCCCAAGCTTGGATATCCAGTCCATGGTGCAGTCCTGCATCCACCACCGTCCAACCATGGGAGCCCCGGATCAAATAGGCTTTAATCTCCCTTAAGGCGAACGGCAAGGGCAGGCGCACTTCCAACACATCGTCCCAACGATTCATGAGCAAACGTCCTCCATCCCTAGATGTAATCCCACTCCCGCAAATCGGAGACGGTATAGGTCGCTTTTACCTTCGATTGTCGGTATTCCATCGGAGTGGTCACACCGCTGAACACCAGTAATGTATCGATCCCCACATTTACCCCGGCCAAAATATCGGTCATGAGGTTATCCCCTACAACCAACGTCTCCTCTGGCTTCATGCCCAAACGCTTCAGCGCAAAATCCATGATGGGCCGTTCCGGTTTTCCGATGAAAGTGGGCCGGATGCCGGTCGCCGCTGCCACTCCGGCAATCAGAGAACCGTTTCCGGGTAACAACCCCTCCTCTGTCGGTAAAGCCCGATCGCCATTAGTCCCGATGAAACGAGCCCCTGCATGAATCGCCAGACACGCCGTCTTCATCTTATCATAGGAAAACGCCCGATCGATGCCCATCACCACCACATCGGGATTCTGTTCTTCAAAGGTGCATCCCGCCTCGTGCAAGGCCTTCCGAAGCCCTTCCTCCCCGATGGCATAGACGGAGGGCCGACCAAACTGTTCTCCGATCCAGTGGGCGGTCGCCTGAGCGGAAGTGACCACTTGCTCCGGTGCGGCCGGGTAACCGAAGTCTCTTAATTTTTCTGCCACCTGCTCCGGCGTTCGAGAGGCGTTGTTGGTCAGATAGAGCGTTTGGATTCCCCTCTTCTCCAGACCCGAGACAAACGCAAGCCCTCCCTCGATCACTTCCCGCCCCCGAAACAGCGTTCCATCCAAATCAATTAAATAACCGCGGTATCGGTAGCTCATCCTTTCACACTCCCCGTAAAAATCATACGGGGACTTTCCGCTTTCACGTAACGACTGGAATCAAAATCCCCTTTTACCGATTCCACCACCAGCCCCGCTTGGGCCATCAACCCTTCCATCTGTTCCCGGGTGTAGAGTTTCACCTGTTCCCGATAACGCCGTGTCCCCCTGTCATCCGTCACCTCGATCTCCTTCTTGACAAAACCCTCCTCGATCCAGCGTTTTTCCCGGATTCGGGCCCCGTCTTCCATTCGTTCGCTCTCTGGAACAAGCCCCCGCTCTACTGCGGCGTGGTTCAGATAATCGATGACAAACCGTCCTTTCGGTTTCACCACCCGGGTCATTTCCTGTAAAACCCGCTCATTCTCCTCGTCCTCTTCAAAGTAACCAAAGGAGGTAAACAGATTGACCACTCCATCGAAAGAGTCCGCTTCAAAGGGAAGTTCTCGCATATCCCCTCGGTAAAAAGGAAGGTCCAAGCCAGCTGACTCCGTCTTCGCCACTTGCAGTAAGACAGGAGAAAGGTCCACCCCCGTCACGGAAAAGCCGTGATGATACAACGGGATGGAATGACGGCCGGTGCCGCAGCACAAATCCAATAAGGCCGCACCTGGTTTCAGCCCCAGCCAATGAACCACTGCCTCTATCTCGCGGTCCGCCCGCTCCCGGCTCCGATGCTTGTACACCAACAGATAATCTTCTCCAAAACTTTCCTCATACCATGGCATCCGGTTCCCTCCCGTGAAAGTCCATACACGATGATCGCCGCATGAAAAAGAACGACACCGCACCGTGCCGTCCCTATGGATGCGATCTGGGCCTCAGGCTTTCCCCTTCATTTCAGCAATCCGATACGTACAACGCCGGTCACCTGACGCTTTGCATTCTGTCCGTTGCACATCTGCATCCAACATGGTTCGGAAAAAACTCATCTCACACTCACAGGCTTGCGGGTAGCGATCCGCAACCTCGGCGATCGGGCAGTTATTTTCCGTTAATACAAATTCACGGGATTCCAGCTGGCGCCATTTCACCATATACCCTTTTTGATCCTGGAGGTCAGCAAGCACCCGCACCCGTTCTTTCAGTGTTTTTCCGGAGAAACAATGACGATATTGCTCGGCAAGCCGATCCCGCCGTCGTTCAAACAGCTGTTTTACTTTTTCCGTTCCGTCCACGGCTTCCAGATCCTCCAACAAGTCCAATGTGAAGACCCGGTATCGTTTGGGGAAGTGTCCTTCCGATTGATCTGTCAACTCATACTGGCTCGACGGCCGTCCCATCGATTGGCGCAACAGTCGGGACTGGACCAGATGGTCCCGCTCCAGCGTGTTCAGATGACGCCTGACCGCCATTTCCGTGATCCCCAGCCTTTCGGCCATCTGGCTGACAGTCAGAGGAGCATCCATCTTCAACATGGTGAGAATCTGATTGCGCGTGGATGATTGTTGTTTCATGGAGGCCTCACCTTCCTCCCCTTATTTTACCTGAACCTGTCTTGGAAATGAAGCGATCTTCCCAGAGATAGAAAAGGCTACCGATCAACCTCCCATACACCGGTTAAGGGCCCGATCCCATTTATCCACCCGTTCACTCCAATCGGATGAAACGGGGCAGGGCAGGTTGAAAGTATCCGTGTTGGCGATAATAATCTGGCAGCCGCCCCAGTAGGCGGTACGAAAGTGGAGAAAGGCGACCAGGGTGTCACTCTGTTTGGCAGAGTGAACCGGGAGGTAGGTCAATGCCAGTTCAGCCGCCTGCTCCGCCACCCGGACCAATTCCAACATCGGCTTCAGCCATTCCGGATCCGACAACGCTTCCGGGTTCCTCACCATCGTTTCCACTGCCCGGATGTCGGCATCGATTAACCGTTCCCCGCAGCGGCGCCATTTTTGCAGCTGAACCAAATCTTCGGCAGGGCGGCAGTCTGCTGGAACGGTCTTCTTATCCACCATCTCAGCCACCAACAACTCCAACAGGGAACAGCCCATCGCCAGGGAGAGAGCGAGACTGCTTCCGGCGGCCGGACTGGGAATGACCCGACGCCCCATGTCTTCAACAAAACGGGAAACGGGGAGTAAGAGGTAGTTCACCTCCTGTCTCCCCCATCCCATTGCGCTCCCAGTTCTTGCTTCAGGTAACGGTTTACCCAGGAGATAAACGTCGGGAACATTTCTCTCCCCTCCCGGATTGCCGTTACCACTTCCTGTTGTTCCACTCCGGTATAATGACGGGCTAACCGATCCCGGAGCGCCACCAGCCGTTTTAGGCGCCGCACCCCCTCCTGCGGGATCACCCGCTCATCCTCCATGATGTCGATGATGTCTTCATACCCTCCCGGATCACGCATAATAAATCCATCGATCATGACACTCCCCACGTCGATCACACATTCCACCCCGATATGTAACGCACGTGAAGCGGCAAAAAATGAAGCATCGTCCGTTGCATTCCCCACCTCATCCAGTACCCGGCAACAACGGTCCAGATAAGCCAGCTGGGACTGGATCCGGGCGGTGTCCACTTGGTATACCATGCACCCACACTCCTTACAAATTCCGTTTCATCCTTGTCTATTATAACCCAGCCTCCGACGGACTCGGGGATGCACTCACCGGCACAAGTCTCGCCTCGCTCACTTCGTTCGCGGGTCTCGCTATGCATGAAAAGGAGGGGATCTTCAAACAATGAAAGCGAATCCACTACTGGAAAGGGAGGAAAAACGATGCAGCTTTCAACCAAAGACCTGAACTATTTGAAAGACGAGCTTTCCTGGGAACTGTTGGCATTCAAGAAATGCCACCACTATGCTCAGGAAAGTCAAGATCCACAGATCAAACAGCTGATCGACCAAGTAGGACGAATGCATCAACAGCATTACCAGCAAATTCTTACCCATCTGGATCCTCACGCAACCATGGCTGCGCCCCCCCAGGCTCAAGCCGGCGTTAACCCCAGTCTATCTCAATAAAGGAGGAAAACCGTCCATGCAGCAACAAAACCAACAGCAAGCCACTCCTCAGCAATCCACCGGACTTCCCCAGGTAAAAGGACCGGAGATGAATGATCGTGACCGGATCAATGATGTTCTCGCCATGATCAAGTATATGAACGTTGCTTACAATGTCGCCGTAAATGAGGCAAGCAACGACACGCTGTACCAGATGCAGATGAACATATTGACCAACCTGCACCAGGCCCAACGGGATGTGTACAACGCCATGGCCGCCAAGGGGTGGTATAAAACGGACCCCGCTGACATGCAAAAAATACAACAAACCTACCAGCAGTTCAGTAACTATCAAACCCAGTTTCCTTACTCCTGATCATCAGGAACCAGGGGGCGGCTCACTCGGCAGAGCGGCTCTCTGGTTTATTTATTAGGGGAATCCTGCCTTTCTGTTCCTCCCCGTTTGTAGACGATCTAAAGCGGGTATGGTACCATAAAGCCGTCTTGTTCTTATAAATTCCGTCTTTTTTTGCTTGAAAATGGATGTCATGATCATCCCATTTTGGATTATATCCTGACACCTAAGCCGCTGGGATGATAGAAATAGAGCCGCGGCATTCCGGTGTCGTTTCAGGGGGTTTCGAAAATAGGCTTATGAGCATTCCAAAGCCGGAAGAAATCAAACCAAGGCAACGGGATTATTACTTTGACAATGTAAAATTTCTGTTAGTCTTGTTAGTAGTGATCGGACATGCCTATGCATCGCTCATTGATGACAGTACGATCTTGAAAGTGTCTTACCTGGCTATTTATTCTTTCCATATGCCCTTGTTCATCCTGATTGCCGGTTACTTCTCAAAAAACATCCACAAAGAAGACCAGAGTAAAAAAATTATCGCCAGCATTCTGATCCCTTACGTGATATTCGAAATACTATACTCGGTCTACGATCACTTGCTCTATGGTACAGACCGGATCGATATCTCCATCCTGGAACCCTATTGGATTATGTGGTTCCTGTTCAGCATGTTTTTATGGCGGTTGATTCTTCCCTATTTCATCACGCTGAAATACCCATTGGCTACCGCCTTTGCCCTATCCATTATGATCGGGTATGTGGACGAAGCCGACCGCTACCTCAGTTTATCACGGACCGTTGCTTTCTTTCCCTTCTTCTTGTTGGGGTATTTGTTGCAACGACACCATTTTGACTGGTTGTTCAAATCCGTAAAGCGCTGGGTCGCCTGGATTGGATTGGCTGCATTGTTTCCACTGATGTATGGTCTGGAATTCTTATCTCCTCTTGACGCCAACTGGCGTCAGTGGATGTTTTTCGCCCTTCCCTATGAGGATGTGGGGCATACCGAATGGTACGCCGGTCTCTATCGTCTCGGCTTGATGGCCCTTGCACTGATGGTATCCATCCTGTTCCTGGTGATTGTCCCCCGCGGCAAGACTGTATTTAGTGAATGGGGCGCCCGGTCTATCTATGTTTACCTGTTTCACGGGTTTTTCATCCGGGCTTACACCGCTTTTAACTGGAATGAACTCTTCTCGGGCCCGATCTTTTACTTGACTGTGACACTCGCTTCCGTTTTGCTGACAATCCTCCTCTCTTCCAAATGGGTGATGGCGGCTACCCATCCCCTGGTTCAACCGAAAGCTCACTGGATTTTCCATGAAAAGCGAAGCACTCGGCGACTAAAGAATCCGTCTGATGCAACTTCGTCTTAATCGGATCTTTCCAGACTCTTTTTGGAGTCTGGTTTTTTTGCGGAATCCGCAGAAAAGACGGGAATCCGATTATGTCATGAATTCCATTGTCAACTGGAGACTTTGTTTGTCACAGAGTGGCATCCTTTGTCGGCGGGGAAGGATTCCGCTTTCATTTCCCGAAAATTGGGGATAAAACCTGTATTTCGGGGAGGATTCCGCTATGGCTGAACAAGCGTACATTACCACACGGGAGGCCGCCGAACGCCTCCACGTCCACGCGCGCACGGTCCGAAAGTGGATCGATGCTTTTGAAGAATACATCTCTCCCGATGTAAACGATCGTGGTCATTACATGCTGACAGAAGAAAGTTTTAGGCGGCTGGAAAACATTCAAGAGCGTTTGCAAGAAACAAACAAGTCCATGCGTCAGATTCGGCAGGATCTGATGAAAGAAGGAGAATGGGAAGTGGAAAGAATTTCAGAGGATTCCCCTCCGCAGGAAGAGGAGGCCCTCTCTCCCGCCCTGCCTTTTAATCAGGAAGTGCCCGTCCACCGAATTGTGGGAAGCCTAGATGAAATCGGCGAGATGATGGAAACGGTATTTACTCGTTTGGATCAATTGGAGGATCACGTATTCACCATGTTTGACGTCATGGAGGAGATGGAGCGAACGGTAGCCGCCGCTCAAGTCAAACAGCAGCATAACATGGTACCCGTCACCACCGTTCAAAACATGATCGACGAAATCGGCAAAAAGCACGATCAACTGAAAATGGAGCTGCGCAACGCCACATTTTCACACCGACTGGCTTCCGCCACTTCCGAAAGCCAAATGACACCCCGGCGGCAAAAGAAAGCCCGATTCCTTGGGATCTTTTGACGGATCTACAGTTGCCCGACCTCCCCCGTGATCGTGTATAATGATGGGAACCTGTCATCAAAGGGGTTAGGTCCATGTCCAACGAAGAATGGATGTTCCTGTACGACGATGTAGAAGACACCCGCACCCGATTCGTCAGTTTCGTCGGCGAAACCAGCCGCTTCGATTTGGGAATCACCTCCACCCGGCGATTTTACGGAAAGCTATTGGTGTTTAACATTCAATCCAATCGCTATGCCCTTATCGGTTCAGACGATCTGGAGGAACCGGGTTATTTGGAACATGTTTATGGAATGAGCGAAGAGGAAGCCAGCGAGCTGAAAGAGTATTTGCATTCCCTTCTGTAAAAGTTCCGATGCATAAGAACCACCTGCCGATCCATGCTAAGAGTCAAGATCGGAGGTGGTTCTTTTTGATCCGTCGCAAAAATACCCCGTACCATGATCTGGGCACGGTAGAATCCCAACGGAATGACCTCTTTCCCGAAGAGTTTCCGGAAGGACCTTACGGCTCTTCTACCAATGAAGACGTTCTAGGTAAAGAATCTCCCTGGCGAGCTTCCCAGCACGCCGCTCCCCAGTTTACGTATGAGATGCGAACGTTTCACGAGGGGATTCCACGGCAGCAGCCCGGCAGCCACCCCACTCACGATGATCCGGACCGCAATGAAGAGTTGGAATGAAAAAATTCAAGCACCCGGACATTACCGGGTGCTTGATTATTGCTTTCTTAACGGGAGTGACAAGAGTTTTTGCTCCGACGCCCTTTCTGTCGTCCACGTCGCTGTTGGGGTGGCGGCGGTTTCACCCGGCGCAAAACGAAATAGGCACAACCAAAGTTGCAGAATTCGTGCAGATATTCCTCAAAATGGCTGATTTTCGTTTCCCGTGTGGCCCGCGGGTGCCGATCCGTAAAAAACCCTTTTAATCGAAGCTGGCCATACCCCCAATCCCCCACGATAAATTCATATTTATCCAAGACTTCGCTGTACCGCTTTTGAAATGCATCCGGGTTCCAGCCGTTTTTGTGGTTTTTTACCAGTTCATACGTGACTCCCTGTATCTCCAATCGCTCCATCCTGCATCGACCTCGGCCTGTTCCGGGATTATTTTTATCGTACCATATCTTCTTATCTTTCATCTTGCCCATCTGTTTCGCGTTTTCCTCCCGAAAATCCTGCTTTCTTCCCACAGTGGAACATTTGGCAGCGTAGCCCGGTTCAACAAGGGCATCCTATGATCAGGAGGTGTATATGGGTGATGAAACGGCTCATCGTGATTCTGTTTGTATGTTTATGGATGACCACATCCTGCGCCCCTGCTGCACGCCCGGATAACGGATATAATGAATCCCTTTACCGTGAACCAGAAGGGGCGATGGAATATGTCCGAGACGACCGGCGTTTTCGAGGAGCGCAATTTGATATGATCGGCTACAGCCGCCAAACGGGAAACGAAATGTATAATGCTACTGACGGCGGAGCGGTTCCAGGGCCGGATGTCTACATCGACCGGAACGTATTGGCTCGACATATCGCTTTTTTGACAACCAAGTTGCCCCAGATTGATGATGCAGCGGTTTTAGTAACGGACGACCAGGTTTTGATCGGGGTGACAGGCCGAGAAGGCAAGCCGGATGAAGATACCTTGTATGAAGCCAAACGAACTGCTCTCAGCCTAACACCCCGTTATTTCAAGATTCATGTTACCGGTGATCCGGAAGCACGAAGTCAGATTATGAACATCGGATCCCAGGCAGGAACCGCACGGGCCACATTAAACGGTCAAGAAATGGAGGAGTTGCTGGAACGGATGGGGGCAGATACTCCTCTCGATCAAAGATTTGAACGGGAAGACGAACCATTCTCCCAGGGAAAGCGTCCGATGACCCATAAGCGGATGACTCCCTCCGCCGGAGAACTGTCTCATTGACCCCACAAAAAACAGCCACTCATCGGTGGCTGTTTTTTGTGAAGTCAGTTGGTGGCGATGGATTTTTTGGCTGCCTGCACCTGATCGTGGGCATGGTACGAACTGCGTACCAAAGGACCGGACTCCACATGATCAAAGCCCCGTTTCATTCCTGCTTCTTTCAGATCGCGAAACTCTTGGGGAGTATAATATTTTTCCAATTTCAAGTGTTTTTTCGTCGGTTGCAAATATTGTCCGATGGTCATGATATTGCAATCGACGGCACGTAAGTCATCCATTGTTTCCAGGATTTCGTGCCACTCTTCCCCCACACCGATCATGATGCTGGATTTGGTAGGAATATCCGGCTGCATCTCTTTCGCCTGTTTCAGCAATTCCAGGGAGCGGTCGTATTTCGCCTTGGACCGTACACGGTCGGAACGGCGTCGTACCGTCTCCATGTTGTGGTTTAATACATCGGGGCGGGCATCCATCACCGTCTGCAGGGCATCGCGATTCCCTTGAAAGTCCGGAATCAACACCTCCACACTGGTGAGCGGATTCCGTTTCCTTACCGCCTGGATCGTGGCGGCAAAGATGGCAGCTCCCCCGTCTTTCAAATCGTCACGGGCCACCGAGGTGATTACGGTGTGTTTCAGACCCATCTGTTCCACCGCTTCCGCCACCCGCTCTGGCTCCTGCCAATCCAATTCCGTAGGGAGTCCTGTTTTGACTGCGCAAAAACGGCAAGCCCGGGTACAGATATCTCCCAGGATCATAAAGGTGGCCGTTCGATGTACCGCCCAGCATTCATGTATGTTGGGGCATTTTGCTTCTTCACAAACGGTATGCAGGGTTTTCCCCCTCATCATCCGCTTGATCTCGCGGAAATTTTCATTAACCGTCAATTTTGTTTTCAGCCATTCCGGCTTTCGCTGTATAGGAGTTGCCAATCCCATTCCCCTCCACGCAAAAAAATGAAAAATCCCTCCGGGACCGTTCTTTCCATTATGGTGAACCGGCGGATCCGTCTATCCCTTTCCAGCCAGTCCATTGATAGTGTAACACAAACACCAGGGTGATACGCCAATATTGGTTTTACCGGCAGGAACACCCCAAAAACCTTTGACTGATTTTTATTTAATCTGGTGATCAAAATGCCCATAAAATGCCGGTTATCCACAGGGCCTGTGGGTATTGTGAGAAAAATCTGTCGAAAGCTGCATGGCAGAATGTCCCTTCATGTATATCATTACCATTCGATAAGGACATGAAGGGATTCAAAAATAACCAAACTAAACCACACAGTCTGATGAAACGGTGGTTGTTTTCCATGTACAAAAAGTGGTTGTCTTTCCTGTTGGCTTGTATTTGCTTTCTTCATGCGATCCCAACAACGACGTTCGCTGTTTCCGACGAATCGAACGAACATGTGGAACGAAGACAGTTGCTGGAAAAAGTGGAGACATTGACGGGAGTTCCCTGGTATGTGTTGGCCGCCATGGATCAATACGAACGGAACATCCAACGAGTCAGGCGGGATTTAACGGAACGAAAAGGACCCATCTCCATCCAGATACCTCCGGAGCGCTGGAGCGGCCTGGCTAATCCCGACCCTCACGATACAGTACCGGAGTCGATCCGATTTTTCGGTGGAATTGGTCGGGACGGGAATCAGGACGGATCAGCCGATCCCGACGATCCGTTGGATATTTTGTTTACCATCACCCAGTTTTTACGGGCTCACGGTTTGTCCCGGGATGACCTGCGTACAGGGATTTGGAATTACTACCAACACCCCGTGACAGTGGACGTAATTTCTCATTTGGCGGATATTTACCAGCATTATGGAACTACGGATCTGGACCGTCACACGTTCCCCATGCCGCTCCGATATAACTACACCTACCACAATACCTGGGGAGATCGTCGCGGATGGGGAGGGTTACGGATCCATGAAGGAACGGATATCTTTGCCGATTATGGAACACCGGTATTATCCACCTGCTATGGTTATGTCGAGTTAAAAGGGTGGAACCGTTTCGGTGGATGGCGCGTCGGGATTCGGGACACCCGGAACAATTACCATTATTACGCCCATCTAAGCCGATTTGAAAAAGATCTGCAACAAGGCGCCATTGTCCATCCCGGACAAGTGATCGGCTATGTGGGCTCCTCCGGTTACGGCCCTCCCGGCACTTCCGGTAAATTTCCCCCACACCTTCACTACGGGATGTATAAGTTCAACGGACGCACCACCTTTTCATTTGATCCCTACCCGTACCTGAAAGCCTGGGAGCGGTCGGCATACAAGAAATGGAAAGAAGAACGGAAAGCGAAACGGAAAAAAAAGTAGGATACCCCAAAAAACATGGCGCCGGCCAGTGGCCGCGCCATGTTTGAGGTTAGAGGGCTATATCATTCGTTGAGCAGGGAAATCCGCCAGCGGTTCAGGCAGCTTCCTTTTTACTGCGGTAAGCCACCCACAGAAAGTAGCCGAGACCGCCCCACAATACCGTTGCACCGATGGCAAACATGATCCATGCACCAGTTCCCATCAGGCTCCCTCCTTCATTTTGCGGAAGAGATCCAGCATTTCAGTATTTGCCTTCCACTTCATGCGGGCCGTGATGATTCCCAGCAACAGAGTAGTAAAGAAGGCGCCCCATCCCAACGTCAAATTCCCGACAATGGGGTACCCTTCATAGTCGAGCATGAAGTTTTGCATCAGGTTCTGTACCAGCATGAACAACAGCATGACCGGAGTCACATACTTAACGCAGATTTTCCACCAGGCACCGATGTAAACATCAGACACGTTGTTGATGTGGGACTGCATGTTATCCAATTGGTTGGTAGTCCAAGCGACGGCGGTGATCATGGCCAATGCACCGAACAACAAACCGTAGGAGTTGAGGAAATTGTCCACCACGTCCAAGAAGCGAATGCCGCCTCCGAAGGTGTACAGAATGCTGACGACGGCAGCCACTCCGCAAACGATGTTCACCGCTTTGGTGCGTCCCAGGTCGAACTTGTCCCGAAGGGCCGATACTCCCGGCTCCAACAGGGATACCGCTGAAGTCAAACCGGCGAAAGTGAGCGAGCCGAAGAACAACAGGCCAAAGAAATCGTTGAAGCCGGGGAATGTATTGATGATCTGCGGAAAGACGACAAAGGCAAGGCCGATTCCGCTGGATACCACTTCCTGGATGTCATTCCCCGTGGTGAGAGCCAGATAACCCAAGGCACCGAAGACGCCTAACGCGGCCAAAAATTCAAAGCCGGCATTGGAGAGTGCCGCGATAAAACCGCTGTTGGAAAGATCGGTGTCTTTCGCCAGATAGCTGGCGTAGGTGATCATGGTAGCAAAACCGACACTGAGTGAGAAGAACACCTGACCGTAGGCGGCGATCCATACATTGTGATCTAGCAACGCAGAAAAATCGGGTGTCAGTAGGACGTTCAGACCGTCGGTTGCCCCTTCGAGCGTGATGCCGCGGATGGTGATGATGACCAGCATCACGATCAGGATCGGCAACAGGATCCGGTTGAGACGTTCAATTCCCTTGTGCGCCTTTTGCCTCATGACAAAGTAGACAAAGCCCCAGATCAGAAGAACCGGCAGCAATACTTTCCATTGTAACCCGCCGAAATTCCAGAAGCTGTCAGAAACCCCGAGATAACTTCCGAAGAAGAAGGCGTTTGTGTCGTCCCCCCACTGAGTTCCGATCGAATAGTACGCAAAGCTTAAAGCCCAGCCGATGATAATGATATAGTACGTAACGATGAAGAACGACATAAATACCTGCCACCAGCCGAGCCATTCCCACTTTTGCGATAATCGACGGTAGGATAGCGGTGCCGACCCTTTGTAGCGATGTCCCAACGAATACTCCAACAACAGAAGCGGGATCCCGGCTGTCAGAAGGGCCACGAAATAAGGAATTAAGAAGGCCCCTCCTCCGTTGTCATAGACCGTGTACGGATACCGCCAGATATTGCCCAAACCGATTGCCGAACCCATGGCTACCAGGATAAACCCGGCCCGTGTGGTCCACTGGTCTCTTACTTGTGCCATAACCCGTTTCCCCCCTTGAGATGAAGAGTCTGAACAACCGTGGAGGTGTCCAGTACCACTTATATTCGACGTTTTCAGAATTAATCCTTTAATGAGAATGTACCGATAACAAAAGTTTGTGTGCGTTGCTCCCCGTCATGACAGACGGGGAGCATGGATCATGGATTGGTTTTTTTCCTCTGCCCGACTCGATAGGCATGCCAGAGGAAATAAGCCAGCCCGCCCCACAAGCCTGTTGCGCCAATTACCAGCACCGCTATAGCTTCCGGATTCATCCGCGTTCCTCCTTTTGTTTCAATGGTTGCCGCCAGCCCACCCATTGAAAGGTAAAAGCCAATAAAATCGCCGCAATCACCGTACCCCAACCCAAGGTAACTAATCCGCTGAGGGGATATCCTTCATACGGAGTCCGCCACTCCTGGATCAGGTTGAAAACCGCCATTGCTCCCAACACGACCGGAGTGACCACGGACAAGAACAACTGCCAGGCCCTTCCCACCCGCACGTCGGAGATGTCGTTGATATGCTCGCGCATCTCATCCAGTTTCCTGGCGATCCAAGCTACCAGGATGAGCTCGACAAGTCCAGCCAGAGCGACTCCATAAGCATTGATGAAGCGATCAACGGTATCCAGATAGCGAATGCCCCCCTGGGTAGTGTACAGCAAGCTAAAGAGAAATGCCGGACCACACACCCAGTTGACGGCCGCACGACGAGTCAGGTTGAATTTTTCCTTTACACCGGCGATCGCCGGTTCCAGGATGGAGACAGCCGATGTCATTCCGGCAAACAGCAGAGAGCCGAAAAACAATACTCCGAAAAAGGAATTCAATCCAGGGAACTGATTGATGATCTGCGGAAAGATGACGAAGGCAAGCGCCACACCGGCATCTACCACTTGATCCACTCCAACCCCTTGTTGAGCTGCCAAAAAACCAAGGGCACCAAACACACCCAGGGCAGCCATAAACTCAAAACCCCCGTTGGCCAGTCCAGCAATCAATCCACTGTTGGCCAAGTCCGATCGTTTCGGCAAGTAGCTGGAGTAGGTGATCATGATTCCAAACCCGATACTGAGAGAAAAGAAAACCTGTCCATACGCCGCCATCCAAACCCTTTCATCAAACAGAGAGCTAAAATCCGGCGTCAACAGAACATTTAATCCTTCTCCCGCACCCGGCAACGTGACGGCACGGATCGTAATCGCCACCATCATCAGAATCAGTACCGGCATCAGCACTTTGGCCATGCGTTCGATGCCGCTTCGTACTCCTCTGAGCAAGATTACATAAACAACAGCCCATACCAAGACCACCGGCAATAGCACCTTCCATTGGAAGCCGCCCATTTCCCAAAAATCGCCGGTCACGCCCAGGAAATCCCCAAAAAAGAAGGATTCCGTATCCGCTCCCCACTGTGTCCCAAACGAAAAGTAAGTAAAGCTGAGAGCCCAGCCGATGATCACCATGTAATAGCTGACGATGACAAAAGAGACGAACACCTGCCACCATCCCAGCCACTCCCACCGCTCTGATAAACTGCGAAAAACACGGGGGGCCGACCCCTGAAAGCGATGGCCCAGCGAATACTCCAGGATGAGGATGGGAATTCCCGCTGTCAACAAAGCGATAAAATAAGGCAGCAAAAAGGCGCCGCCACCGTTTTCATATGCAACGTACGGGTAACGCCAAATGTTTCCCAACCCGATTGCCGATCCGATGGCCGCAAGCAAAAAGCCCGCTCTGGTACTCCACTGTTCCCGAGGCATAACGTGCATTTCCTCCTAGTCCGTTTAAGCCGTGTTCATAATGTCATGTTGTCCAAAAAGGGAACAAAAATGCTTGAAATTAAGTGATTGAATTAATAGAAAATTATAGCAGAAATACGGAATCCAAACCGGGTAGTGGTCACCCCTTTATTCGTATTTTTATCGAATTCTAACTCAAAAGTCATAGAATGTCCATGCTTTTCAGACTAAAAAAAGTAGGTTAATTATGCAAATAAAGGATGAGGCCCTCTTAAGGCCTCATCCGAACCAGTGATGGAGATGACATACAGGTGCTGTCCCGCTTAGGAAAACGCGTCTATGATAATTGCAGCCGCTTCAGCAACTCCACCGGCTGCAAACCTTGGATGGGAACTCCGTTGATTACGGTTACGGGGACGCCTAAAAAGCCCATCTCCTTCACTTCTTCCAAATATTCCGGATGGGATCCACAATCCTTCACTTCATACTCGACCCGATAATCATTTAGCAAGCGTTTCACCATGTTGCATTCTAAACAATGCGGTTTCGAATAAACGGTCACCTTCATCTTTCCACCTCCCTGAGTATTTTTCAACGGATGTCTAGTCTCAAACAGGTACACGATTTTTCCCAGTACCGTCCGAAGTCAAACCTCTTCTTCTGACCGTCCTCCATCATGCCTTCTTTTTTTGCTGTAGAAGGTACCATTCCACTCCCATCGCACACACCTTTAAATCCAACTCCAGCGGTTCCCATATGGGGTGATCTTCTCCACACCCCCGATTGCCCAAAGCGGCACGATAATGTTCCACCAGTCTCTTCCGGATGCCATCCGCCCCTTCACCGGCTGCAACCGCCTCACGCCCGATCGCCATGAAATGGTCCAACTCCGCGCTTACTTTGCGGAATACCTTCCGCGGCTCGTCTGACATCCCGAAGTGACCGAAGAAAAGGCGGTCCGGCGATCGATCGGCCATGCGTTTCATGGATTGTTTCATCGCATCAGGATCAAACTGGTTCGGGGAAGTGGACGGCAGATAAAAGGTGAAACCGAGATCCTGCGTGTGATGATAGCGCACACCGGCCGTATCTCCGGTAAACCACCCCCGGCTGACTGAATCGAAAAAAGAGAAGTGGTGAGCGGCATGACCCGGCGAATCCATAAAATCCAGGCGTCGCCCTCCCCCGAGATCAAGGGAATCCCCTTCACTTTTCACCGTTAGTTTTTCTTCCGGCACCGGCACGACCGGATCAAACAAACGGTTAAAAGCCTCCCCGTATACCATTTTCGCCCCTTTCACCAACCGTGAAGGGTCGGCTAGATGGCGTTGTCCGCGCGGATGAACCACCACATCCGAACGGGGACAGCTTTTCAGAAGCAAACCTGCTCCTCCCGCGTGATCCAGGTGAATATGGGTGACAATGATGTGCCGGACATCGCTCAGCGAATAACCGAGCTCCTCCAATCCGGCTTTTATGTAAGGAACGGAAGGAGCAGGACCCGTTTCCACTAATGTAAGCGCCTCTCCTTCGATCACGTATATCCCCGTACGCCCCGGCATATCCAAGTCATAACCATCGATCATACGAACCCCGTATCCCCAGTCAAATAAGCGGGTCGGTTTCAATCAGAGGCCCCCTTTTGGTGATCTTTGAGCGGTTACTACTTTATCATCATATCCCATATCGGAAAAAGACGAATTGACACTCCCCACGCATAAATGCGGGGGATTCTTGGGAGCTCCCGTCTACTGACAGGATCATTTCCAAGCTTAAACGGTCTGCCCGACCGCAAGGGATCGTAGTCCTTCTTGCAAGATGTTGTGGGCCGCATTAAGATCCCGATCATGATGCTGGTGACATTTAGGGCATGTCCAATCCCGAAGGTTCAGATTCTTCTCCCTGTTTCGGTAACCACAGGAGGAACATAGCTGACTGGAAGGGAATTGCTTTCCCGCCTTCACAATCGTTCTTCCATGCCATGCTGCTTTGTAGGTGAGCATGGCGACAAACGCCGACCACGATGCTTCCGTAATGGATTTGGCTAGCTTATGGTTTTTTACCATGTTTTTCACAGCTAAGTCTTCGATGCAGATCGTTTGGTTTTCACGAATCAGCTTCGAGGACAGCTTATGTAGGAAGTCATGGCGCGCGTTCACGATCTTCTCATGAAGGCGAGCCATCTGGATCCGTGCTTTGTTCCAATTGGAACCGCCCTTGGTTCGTCGGCTCATGGTCCGCTGGACTTTCGCCAATTTCTTTTCAACCTGCCGGAAAACCCGAGGTGGTTTGACCTTGGTACCATCGGTCAAGATCGCGAAGTCTTTCAACCCCAAGTCTACACCCACCGCTTTTTCTTTCTCTACTGGAACATAGGGGCACTGGTTGATCTCACACAGCACGGATACAAAGTACTTACCCGAGGGATGACGGCGGATGGTAGCGGAAAGAATGCGCCCTTTGACTTCACGGGACTTGGCGAACTTCACCCAACCAAGTTTCGGTAGTTTCATTCGATTCCCTTTGACTTTAATAGTCGGCCTCCCTCTCTTCGGATGGTTGCATTGGCTCGTGTAGGATTGCACGCGATTGCGCTTACTTTTAAATCGAGGGCGGTCACTCTGTTTTTTGAAGAAGCGGGAAAAGGAGTCGGCAAGATGTTTTAGCGTATTCTGGAGAGACGTGGAATCGACTTCTCGTAGCCAATCGATTTCTTTTTTTAGCTGGGTCAATTGAGCCGAACAACTCGCATAGGTAAGACCTTTTCCGGTTTTTCCTTAGGTATCGTTCCACTTCGCCAGGAACTGGTTGAACACAAATCGGCTGCACCCGATCGATTTGTTTATCAGCGTAGCTTGTGCTTCCGCAGGATAGATGCGGAATTTGAATGCTTTGTGTATGACTTTTCACCTCCCTATCGGGATCTAACATCATGATACCTTATTCTTTCCTATGTCGTCAGTTCATACTTGTCAGACTTGCAAGAGGGGTAAAAAACACCCCGCTCGCAAAGATATAATCGGGAACAACGTGAAAGAAAAAAGGAGCCCTGTCACAGGCCTCCTCCATACGAACGCTTTTACTCATTGTCTCGCCTCTGTTTGTAGATCTCCAATGCTTGCCCGATAAACTTGTCTTCTTCATCTGTCGTCGGTTTGGTCCAAGGACTGTCTTCGTCCTGGTAGGCTTGCTGGAGTCCCTCCAAAATCCCTTGGTCCCCCATGGTAAATTCGTTGATCAATGCCCACCAACGGCGTGCCACATCCTGCGCTTCTGAGCTGTCGGGACTCTTTCCATCCGCCATCACTTTTCTTAGGTCGGCGATGGTCTCCTTCCAACGGGCGGCATCGCGCCAAGCATCATCTTCGGAGTAGTCCTTATGCCATTCTTCCAACTTCTGAGCCGCCTCATCGGAGTAATATTTTTTCCACCAATCTTTTTTCGGTTCCATCTGAATCACCCGGATCACTTGGATGATGGATTCCCAGTCCGGCTCGCCATCCGCCAGCTGTTCGATCCGATCGATGGCTTCAATCACCCGGTCGATTTTCGCCCGCCGCTCCTTCAGCATCTTTTTTTGTAACAGGAGAGACTGAGACATATTGCCCGACTCAGACTGCTGGCATTCCCGGATTTCGTCCAGACTTAGTCCCAGGAACTTCAGGGCGAGTATCTGCTCCAGACGCCCCAAGTCGGAATCCGTGTAAAGCCGGTGTCCCGCTGTAGTGGTACGGCTCGGCTTTAAGAGACCGATCCGGTCATACCAGCGCAATGTGCGGACCGTAATCGACGCCCTGGCAGCAAATTCACCGGTCCGGTAGGTTTTTGAATCCAAGGTGTTCCCTCCTTTCCGATCCCCATCGTAAGGGGTGACGCAACGTCACCTGCAAGGGGGTTTCGCTTTTTTTTCAATCATAAACCGCAATTCCCATATTGTGAGCCGTTCCCTCGATCATGCGCATGGCTGCTTCCAGATCAGATGAAAAAAAGAAACTAGTATCAAGTACTAATATCAGGTGTTATACTTATGAACAAATGACCAAAGAGGTGAAGACCTTGCAATCCAAAGCGACGATCACGGCATTGGGAACCTATACACCGGAACGGGTGGTCGACAACGATTATTTTGAATCCATTGTAGATACCAGTGACGAATGGATTGTACAACGAACCGGGATTAGGGAGCGGCGCTTCGCCGGTGAACAGGAGTTTACATCGGATCTGTGTGTGGCGGCGACGGAACAGTTGATGCGACAGTACAACCAAAGCGTGGATGATGTGGATATGATCATCGTCTCCACCACCACCCCTGATTACGCGTTCCCCAGTGTAGCTAGTCGGGTCCAGGCCCGATTGGGGATCCCCCATACCGGCGCCATTGACCTCAATGCAACCTGTGCCGGCTTTGTATATGGACTCTGTATGGCCAATGCCCTCATCACCGCTGGAATGAACCGCAAGGTCTTGGTGATCGGAGCGGAAACCCTGACGAAAGCGACGGACTACAAGGATCGGACATCCTGTATCCTTTTCGGTGACGGAGCAGGTGCGGCTTTGGTGGAATACACGGAAGATGCTCCCGGATTCCTCTCCACTTATATCGGACCCACGCAAGGGGAGGGAGGCATCCACCTGTATCGCACCCGCCACTCCGCACAAATGGACGGCCAGCCATTGACGGATCATGGGTTGATGGTGCAAAACGGTCGGGAAGTGTATCGTTGGGCGGTCAAAACGGTTCCATCCGGGATGCACGCCGTTACCCAACAAGCGGGCTTGCCACTGTCCGATGTGGACTGGTTCATCCCTCACAGCGCCAACGCCAGAATGATCGAGACCATTTGTGAAAAAAGCGGATTTCCGTTGGAAAAAACGTTGATGAGTCTGGAGAAATACGGAAACACCTCATCCGCCACCATCCCCCTCGCTTTGGAAATAGGAATCCGGGAAGAAAAGGTTCAAGAAGGAGACACGCTTCTCCTGTATGGATTTGGAGGGGGACTGGTCCATGCCGGCGTCTTGATGAAATGGGCACCGGGCCAAAAAGATTGATCCATGAACAACCCGCCCTTTTTTGAAAGGACGGGTGAAGGTGCTGACAAGCTTTTTTATAGGGGAAGAGGGAGCGATTTCCGATGTAATTCCCTTTGACCGACCACCAGCGAACTTTTAAGGATTACTTTTTCATCCGCGGATCCAGGACATCACGCAAACCGTCACCCAACAGGTTGAAACCCAATACGGTAAACATGATGGCCAGTCCGGGGAAAATCATCGTCCATGGTGCGGTCTGGATGAAGCCGCGGGAATCGGCCAACATCTTTCCCCATTCGGGGTCCGGCGGTTGGGCTCCCAGCCCGATAAAACCGAGAGCAGCAGCCTCCAGAACCGCCGTGGCAAAGCCGAGGGTCCCCTGTACCATAATCGGGGTCCACGAGTTGGGAAGGATATGTTGGAACAAGATGCGTGAGTTCCGCATTCCCACCGCTCTGGCGGCCAAAACAAAATCTTCGTTTTTGACGCTCATCACCCGGGACCGCATTAAGCGTCCAAATGTAGGAACATTGATAATCGCGATGGCAATCATGGCGTTCTGCAGATTGGGCCCCAACATCGCCACAATGGCAATCGCCAGTAGAATGGACGGAAACGCCAGCAGGATGTCGAAAATCCGTGAGATAACCGCATCGCGCCACCCGCCGTAGTAACCGGCAAGTAAGCCGAGAAGTGAACCGGCGACAATGGAGCCCGAAATGGCGAAAAAGCCCACCCACAGCGAAATGCGAGCTCCATACACCACCCGGGCGAAAATATCACGTCCCAGATCATCCGTCCCAAACCAGTGTTCCGCAGACGGCGCTTGCAAACGGGCATCGGCATCGATTTGGTTGTATCCGTAAGGAAGGAGAAGCGGGGCGATCAAAGCCAGCATAATCAGGAAGAGGATGATAACCCCGCCGATGACAGCCGAGCGGTGACGCAACAAGGACCGCCATGTATCATGGAATGGGCTCTCCAAATGTTGCTGTTCTCCTTTGCTGGACGATTCAGGTGGCATCGTGGGAGCATTTAGAGACATCCTCATGACTCCTTTCCGTATTGGATGCGGGGATCGATAAATGCGTATAACAAGTCGACGATCAAATTGATCAACACAAAGATCGTCGCCACCACCAGAATGCCGGATTGGATTACCGGATAATCCCTCGCGTTGATGGCGTCATACAGGTACCGCCCGACACCCGGCCAGCTGAAAATCGTTTCCGTCAATACCGCCCCTCCAAGCAATAATCCCATTTGCAGGCCGAACACCGTTACAATGGGGATAAATGCGTTTTTCAGTGCGTGTTTATAAATGACCACTCCATCGTGTAACCCCTTTGCTTTTGCGGTCCGGATGTAATCAGACTGCATCACTTCCAGCATGCTGGAGCGGGTCATCCGGGCGATAATCGCCAAGGGGATTGTACCCAAAGCGATCGCCGGCAACAGAATATGGGAAAAGACCTCTTGAAACGCATAGATGTTGCCTTGCAATAACGCATCGAGAAAATAAAAGTGGGTGATCGGCTCAAAGCCCATCCTCGGATCGATTCGACCGTTGGACGGCAGCCATCCCAACTCCTGTGCAAATATCCACTGCTCCATCAAGCCGAGCCAAAAAATGGGCATCGATACCCCGACTAAGGCGATGATCATGCCCGTGTAATCGATGACACTGTTATGCCGCCAAGCGGACAAAATACCGAGATTGACGCCAAAAAAAATAGCAAAAACCATGGCGAACAGCGCCAGCTCAAAAGTAGCCGCCAAATACGGTCCCATCTCTTCGATAATCGGACGACCCGTTTTCAGGGATGTACCGAAATCCCCCTGCAGGATATTGCCCACATAACGAAGGTACTGCATCACCAACGGATCATTCAGTCCCATTTTCTCATTCAGCTGCGCCACTGCTTCCGGGGTTGCACGCTCTCCCAAAATCGCCTGAGCGGGACCCCCGGGTATCGCATGAACGATGGAAAAAGTGATGATGGACATGCCGATCAAAACCGGAATGAGCATCAGTAATCGTCGTATGGTATATGCAATCATCGGCTTTTCACCATCCTTCCTCGCCTACAACCGTCATCCCTTAAAAAATCCATCCAATCAACCCTAAAAAAGGCGGCATTGCGACCAGCAACGCCGCCCGGTTTTATGGTTACTGACTGATGTCTACTTCTTTCAATTTGTCGGAACCTTTGGGATGCGGAGCATACCCTTCCACATAGGACTGTGCCGCCAGGGTCGGGGTTCCATATACCAACGGCACCCAGGGGGCATCCTTATGGATGATTTCCTGCGCCTCCTGGTAAAGTTCCGTCCGCACATCCTGGTCTGTCTCCCGCTGGGCTTTGATCAAGATGTCGTGCAGCTTGTTGTTTTTGTAGAAGGCGATATTGTTGGCCGGAATTCGCGCATTGTCTTTGTCCAGCAATACATACAGGAAGTTGTCGGGATCGCCGTTATCCCCTGTCCAACCCAGCAGAGCCATATCATGCTCCCCCTGGTTGGTCTCCTCAAGATAGGTGCTCCACTCCGGGCTGACAATTTTCGTCTTCACCCCGATTTTTTCAAAATCGGCCTGCATGAATTCAGCGGCTTTCTTGCCGTCGGGCATATAGGGACGAGGGACCGGCATGGCGTGAAACACCACTTCAAACCCGTCTTCATAACCCGCTTCCTTCAGCAACTTCTTGGCTTTTTCCAGATCATACTCGTAACCTTCGACCTCTTCATTAAAGCCCCAGATCGATGGAGGCATGGGATTTGCCGCCGGTTCCGCTTTGCCCGCGTAGAGGCTCTTGATCAGTCCTTCCTTGTTGACGGCATGGTTCAGCGCCTGACGCACCTTTTTGTTATCAAACGGCTCTTTTTCCGTATTGAAAGCGAGATACCCCACATTCATCGGCGGCCGTTCATACAACTGCAACTGGTCATTGGACGTGACGGTGTCCGCGTCATTGGGGTTCAGACCGTCCATAATGTCGATGTCACCGGACTGCAGGGCCGTTAATCGGGCCGAGTTGTCCGGGATCGACTGGAAGATCACCTTATCCAGCTTGGGCAGTCCTTCTTCCCAATACTCCTCGTTTTTGACGACGGTGACCGTGTCCCCCTTCTTCCAGTTTTCAAACTTGAACGGACCCGTCCCCACCGGATTTTCGGCGAACTTCTTCGGGTCCTCCTTCACCGCTTCAGGAGAAGCAATGCCGAAGGGGGACATAGCCAGGTTGGCCAGGAACGGACCTTGCGGCTCTTTCAGCTTAAACTCGACGGTGTATTCATCCTTGGCTGTGACACTTTCAATGATGTGCCCATCCTCCCCTTCATAGCCGCCGAACATGGAAGCGTAGTAGATGAAAGCATCCTTATCGGAGGGGAGGTATTCCTGTTTCGCCCAGCGTTCGAAGTTAAACACCACCGCATCGGCGTTAAAGTCGTTCCCATCATGGAACTTCACGCCTTCCCGAAGCTTGAAGGTCCAGGTTTTGCCGTCATCCAACTCTTCCCAGGACTCCGCCAACGCCGGGGTAAGTTCCATGCTGTCCTTTTCAAAGCCGAGCAAACCATTAAAGATGTTTTCCGTCACAAGGAAGGATTCCCCGTCGGTCACGACGGCAGGGTCCAACATGGTGGAATCGGCCCCGCGCCCGTAGATGAGGGTTTTTTCCTTGCCTGCGTTGCTCCCGCCACCACAGGCGACCAATACGGAAGAGAAGACAAACAGAACAGCCAATGAAAGAATCCATGATTTTCGCATATTCATGATGATCAGTTGACCCCCCAAACCATTTGTGTGTGATGATTGCCGGGCCTTACCCAGCTTTGAAACGGCTGCGTCGCCTCACCTCCCCGTCGTAATCTCACGAAGATGTGCTGATCAATCCGATAGCGGTAAACCGGCCCGGTATGGTCGTCTCCGATCTCTTGCAAAAAGCGCATAGCGAAACCGGGGAACGGGAGTGACCCTGGTGAGACTTGTGCTCTATGAGTGCAAAGGATCTTCGCCGACCACACCGGCCCTCCAAATTTTCATGTTAAAAATGGAATGACCAACCCTAACCTGTCAGATGGCAGGCCGCGAAGTGACCGCCTCCCTGATCCGTAAACTCCGGCCGCACCTTACGGCAAATATCCATCACATGGGGGCAGCGGGTGTGAAAGGCACAGCCCGCCGGCGGGTTTCTGGGACTGGGCACATCCCCCTTCAGGATGATCCGCTCCCGCTTGGCGTCGGGGTCGGGCACCGGCACCGCTGACAGGAGCGCCTGGGTATAGGGATGAATCGGGTTGTTGTACAATTCATCCCGGTCCGCCAGTTCCACCATCCTGCCCAGATACATCACCCCGACCCGGTCACTGATGTGACGGACAACACTTAGGTCGTGGGCGATAAAGAGATAAGTCAAATCGAATGATTCCTGCAAATCTTCCAATAAATTCAACACTTGCGACTGAATGGACACATCCAGGGCAGAGACCGGTTCATCGGCGACGATCAGTTTGGGCCGGACAGCCAGGGCACGGGCGATTCCGATGCGTTGCCGCTGCCCGCCGCTGAACTGGTGGGGATACCTTTCGGCGTGGTAAGAGTCAAGTCCCACTACCTGCAACAGCTCTTTCACTTGTTGCTTTCGTTCGTTGGCGTCGCCGATGCCGTGGACCCGGAGCGGCTCTTCAATGATCGCTCCGGCGGTCTTGCGGGGGTTCAAAGAGGCAAAGGGATCCTGAAACACCATTTGCAGCTCCCTCCGCATCCGCCTCATCGCCTCCACTCCCAGCGAGAGAAGCGAGGTTCCCTCAAAGCGGATATCACCCGCCGTCGGTTCTTCCAATCGCAGGATCGCCCGCCCCGTTGTCGACTTGCCGCATCCCGACTCCCCGACGATGCCCAGTGTCTCCCCTGTGCGGACGGAGAAAGAGACGTCATCCACCGCTCTCACTTCACCCACCCTGCGCCCCCAAATTCCGCCATGAATCGGGTAGTGCTTTTTTAAGCCTTCCACCTTAAGCAGTGTCTGTGCGGTCGTCATGCTCCGTCCCCCCTTCGGTTCCATCATGGAGCCAGCAGCGGCTGATATGACCCTCTCCCAATGAGAAAAATCCGGGCTCGTGTTCGCGACAGCGATCCATGACAAATTGGCACCGCGGGGCGAAACGGCACCCTGACGGCATTCGACGGGGGTTGGGAACGTTGCCTGGAATGGAGTAAAGGCGATCTTTTCGTCTGTCCAATTGCGGGATCGATTGGATCAACCCCTGGGTGTAGGGATGGCGGGGATCCCGGAATAAAGTGCGAACATCGGCCTCTTCTACCACTTGGCCGGCGTACATCACCACCACCCGATCACACATCTCCGCTACCACTCCCAGATCGTGCGTGATCATCAGAATGGCAGTCCCCTTCTCCCGATTGAGACGGCGCATCAAATCCAAGATCTGTGCCTGGATAGTCACATCCAACGCGGTGGTCGGCTCATCGGCGATCAACAGCTTGGGGTTACATACCATCGCCATGGCGATCATCACCCGCTGCCGCATCCCCCCGGAAAGTTGGTGAGGGTATTCCTGCAAGATCCCTTCCCGGGAAATTCCCACCTCTTTTAAGGCATGCAAAGCCTGTTTGTATGCCTCCTCTTTCCTTACACTCCGGTGCTGGCGAATCGCCTCCACCATCTGATTCCCGATCGTAAACACCGGATTAAGGGAGGTCATCGGTTCCTGGAATATCATGGAAACCTCGTTTCCCCTGATTTTTTGCCATTGTTTTCCCGTAAGTGCTGTTAGCTCCTTTCCTGCCAACCGAATGGATCCGCCGGCCACCTTCCCCGGAGGTTGAGGAACCAACCCCATCACCGACAAGGAGGTGACGCTCTTACCACAGCCGGATTCACCTACCAGCCCGACCACTTCTCCTTCGTCCACGATGATGTCGACCCCGTCGACCGCCTTCACGACTCCCTTGTCCGTGTGAAAGTGCATCTGGAATCGAGAAATTTCTAACAGCGCATCCGCCATGAAGACACCTCGAATCTGAGATGATTTACAAGGATGATTTCAAATCGACTGAAAGATATAAATTATTTATCGAATGAATATATTCGATAGATTGACGCAAAATCCTTTTCGCCTTCAGTAGTAAAATAGGCCATTGGTTCTGTTTGCGCTAAAATATGTAAATAATTATATTTTCTGCATGGATAATGGAGGGTCGATACGACCGCTGAGAGCTTTTGCACTAGGGTCTGTCTGGTAATTCAATTTTCCGCAAGAACGAGAGAGGGTCGGTATGGCTGGCAGAGAGCCTTTGCGCTTTTTGCAACGAAACGAAGACAGCCATACCGACACGGGATCCCGCCCTACGGATTGTTCAGACACGCCCTAAAAAGCACAAGTTTCGCCTCGGTCACTCCCGTTTCCGGGTCTCCCTTTGCGTTTTCAACAACGAAGCGAAGACAGCCATACCGACACGGAAACGCCCTACGGATTGTTCAGACGAGCCTGGGCAGCAAAGCATCAATTAGTCTTCACAGGAGGTAAGATCGGCGGTACCGGCGGCTGTTCCTTGGAAGCAGGAGGGGAATCGGCATTCCCTGCCCCTTTTTGTGATTGGCCTTGACCGGGAGTTCCTTTCTGGATTCCGCCTCCCATATCGTTGTAGTAATAGAATTGGGGAACCTCTCCCACCACGAGGGCCTGAGCGATGGGAATCTCTGTATCCACATCGATCGTTTCCGTAGTGAAGGGAACGACAACCCCCATCTCAATATGGATCTCCATCATCAAGGTCACCATGACATTATTGACTCCCGCCGCTTCCATATGCGGCCGCAAATTGACATGGGGGGATCCTTTCGGCCACATCTCCACCGGAATCTGAGGACCGTACTGAGCCAGTACATTACTCTGCAAGGCCTGCCCCAATGTGATACCGATGGATTCATTCTCCAGTTGGTGGATCACCTTTTGCAGGCTGGTGCGGGTCCGCTCATACACTTTGGCTTGCACTTGCTGATCAATCTGCACAAAGGAAATCGCATTGTCCCCGTCCCGCTCCACCATCATAATGTCATTTAGTTCCCCACCCATCGAGACCTGTTCCCGTGCCGCCTCCGTCACGGCATCCGCCGCGATCCGTTTCACCTGGGTTTGGGCAATGTGGATCAGGGTGGGCTGCAGTTTGGTTTCCAGCAGCCATAAAACCTGAAAAAGAACGGCGAAGAGGATGGCGAAGGCCAAAAACCAAACCCCTCCCCGCATGCGCCAGCGTAATCCAATCAACGGTCTTTTTCGTAAGCGGAACCGCCGAAAGCCCACCGTCCATCCCCCCTTGTACACACTGTTATGCAAAGGTGCCTGTCCTTTTTCCCAAGGATTGAGGATAGGCCTTTTCCCCTTCGCTTGGTACAATAGTACAGGATGGATCGGTTCACCAATCAACAAGCGTCAGTCCGCTGTGGGGTCAGAAGCCCTTTTGGAACCCGCCTCCTTGAATAAACTTGTAGCAAACGAAGCGATCCGTTGCTGGCGGTACACCCTTTGTTTTGCCACTACATAATGCAGCCTGTTGCGTCACTAGTGACCCTTCTACCCATATCGATCATATTTTCGTAAAGGAAGGCTTGGAAAGACTCTTGCCGTGCATAGCGAGACCTGGGAACGAAAGTGACCATGGCGAGACTTGTGCTTCTATGAGTGCATAGCGAGACCTGGGAACGAAGTGACCATGGCGAGACTTGTGCTCTATAAAAGGAACGAAGACGGATAACCAAGCCGACCGACTTGTCCGTGTGAAGGGCAAAAAGCAGACTGAAGTTACCTGATGGGCACTAGGGCCTGTCTGGTCATTCCATCTTCCGTGAGTAGAAGGGAGGGTCGGTATGGCTGGCGGAGAGCCTTTGCGCTTTTTGCAACGAAACAAAGACAGCCATACCGACCCGGGATCTCGCGCTACGGATTGTTCAGACACGCCCTAAGGAGAATAAAAGCCGAAACATTTCCTGGGAAATGGGGGAGAATCGATGTTGGAAACGGAATCGAACGGGGTGGATTTATCCCGTTATGTCTCCAATCTGGATCGCAATGTCTACGCGATCTTTAACTTGCCGGAAGAGGTAATCGCCGTCATCTTCGCCTATGTCAGCCGCAGCCCGGCAAGTTTTCGGGACAACCTAGCAAAGCTCTTGCGGGACGATGAACTGGCTGTAGGGGATTCCGCCGGCGGCATGGCTACGATCTATTCGGAAAAAGCAGCCCAATTTCATGAAAAATGGGTAGTAGGTTATGGACACAGCAGTGTAGCGGAACACGCCGTCGCCCACTTGGGAGTGGAACAGATCAGCCGCCTGGCATCAGCTGAACTGGAGTTGGCCAACACTTTTAACAGCTTCACGGAATACAGTCAGCGCTACCAACGTCCGAAGCGGGGGAACCTATACATACCGGACTTCTTACCGGACGGGGAGCGGGATGCCTACCTCTCCTTGCAGGAAGCCGCTTTTGATACCTATGAAACTCTGTTGGCGGGGTTGGTCCCACACTTGTTGCAAACCCTTCCCCGTTTAGAGGGGGAATCGGATCAACGATTCCAATCCCGAGTGGAGAAAATCGCTTTTGAAGACGCCCGCTATGTACTCACCCTGGCCACCTGCACCAGCTTGGGGTTGACCGGCAACGGCCGTGCCCTGCGGGATACGTTGGTTCGTCTCCTCTCCAGCCCCCATGCGGAATCACGCCAACTGGCACGGGATCTCGAACGGGAAATCAGCCAAGTCATCCCCACCCTGCTCAAACATGTGAAACCGAGCCCATACTTGTTGGAAACCCGTCGCCAACTGGAGAGACTGCCAGCTAAAGCCCCTGTCTCCAGTCAACGGGGGCGAGCGTTTGAGGGACCGCAAGCCCGTTTCGTCGATCTGCCGGATTATAAAAAATCCTTGGCCCGTGTGTGTAGCCTCCTTCTGATCAGTGAGAAGGGATGGACCCACCGCGATGCGGACCAGGTGGTACAAAACTGGTCCCTGGAAGAAAAAGAAGCCTGGGTGGATCAGGCACTGAAGCACTTGCGCTTTTTCGACAACCCCCGGGATGAATTCCGCCATCTCCATTACCATATGGAGATGCAACTGTCAGAGGCCAACTGGCACCAACTGCTGCGCCACAACCGGGGAACGCATTTCACTTTCGGAGAGCCCACCGTTGAACGGGGGTACACGATCCCGCCTCATGTACGGGAAGCGGGACTGACCGACACTTTCCAGCGATTCCTTACACAAGCCGAAACCACCTATGCCCGTATGCTGGAACACTGTCCGAAAGCGGCTCCCTATTGCGTCACCAACGCCCATCACCGCCAAGTGAACGCCACCGCCAGCCTGTGGGAGCTGTATCACTTGATCAACCTCCGTACGTCCCCGGAAGCGCAGTGGGACATCCGGGACCTCTTTGAACAGCTTCACCGTGAATTAACCCGGCACCACCCCGTCCTCGCTCAATATGCCCAACGGCGATTATAAGGTAAACAAAAACGGCCATACAGGTTCATGTACCTGTATGGCCGTTTTTTATGGCCTACCTGTTACGCACGGCTCCATCCGCCTGCGGGAGCTTGCGGGGGACGGTCCGCTCGTTTCCGTTTCCCTTTGCCCAGTTTACCCACCACAAAAGCCCCCAGCGGCAACTGATTCATCAGCCAAGTGAGAGCGATGGGAATCAGGACACCCGCCATAAACAGGATGACGGCATAGACAAAAATAGGCAAATCCAACGGCAGCCACGTCTTTATCATCCGGTGCTGGACCAAAGGATGCAGCAGGTAAATTCCAAAGGAAAACCGGCCCACTTCCAACATCCAACGGGGGATTTCCTTCATCTTCATACCGATCCAGAACAGAAAACACAGGATAAAGACCGTGTAAATCATGACGTCAGGCCGCTTGGAGGAAGTGGAGAACACGATCCCGAAGCCCTTCAGATACAAAAGGGCGCCCAGAGACAATACAACTCCAGCGAAGATGAGAATCCGGTATCGCTCCACACCGCGACGAAACGCCGAAAGGTTGCGCCCGATGTAGTAAGAGACTGTAAAATAAAATATCCAAGCCACAAACGGAATGTAATGGGCGATCCCAAACGGCAACGGGACAGCCGGCAGACTCAGGTAGAGGAAGTTTACTGCAAACGACACCGTTAAAACCGGAACCATCCACCGATTCTTCACCCAGCGGATAAAGAGCGCATGCAGCAGGTAAAACTGAAAAATGATCATTATGAAGTACCCATGCCATTTACCCAGCAATACCATGTCCACATACCGGCTCCACAAGGCGCTTGCATCCGTCGGATGTTGGATCAAGGCATAGACAAAAGCCATCGAGAAAAAGGGAAGCAAAATATACTTCACCCGCTTTTCCCAATAAGAGCGGGGGGTCTGGTTGGGATAAGCGTGAGCGAGCAACAACTCCGAGATGCAGACAAACAGGGGAGTGGCATACATAAAGGCCATCTGAAAGGTCTGGACGGCGAGCACTCCTTGATCGGACAGCGGGTATTGGCCGTAAGTGACCGAAATGGCATGAATCCAAACGACGCTGAGACAGGCGATAAAACGCAGGAAAAATACTTCCTGAATCACGCCGCCTTTCTGGTTGAGGCTCATGCTTTCACCCAATCTACGTCATAAACGAGTCATGTTTTTGTCATATTACTGTAACATGACTTCCGTGTCGATCGGGTGCTTTTAACGAAAGCTTAACAACTTATTTTATTCCATTTATAGTAATTATCACTAACCGATGGCTTGGAGTATTTGGTTTTCACGTAAAGCGCTACTTTGTGATTTCCACAGGCACATCATTCAAAACGACGGTTCCGGAAACCGGGTCAAGGTCCTGATCATCCGTGAGAATATTGACATTGATCCCAGGGTGCTCTTTGGCAATCGTCAACCTGGCATAAGAGTCCCGATGGCCCCATCCGTGCGGCAAACTGACCACACCCGGCATCACATCCGAAGTCACATGTACAATCACCTCCACCCTTCCTGTTTGCGAAGACACCGATACCGGGTCTCCTTCTATCAGCCCGAGGCGGTTTGCATCGTCGGGGTGAATCCATAACGTACAGCGATTTTTCCCCTTAACAAGGACAGGAAGATTGTGCATCCACGAATTGTTAGAACGAAGATCCCGCCGTCCCACCAGCCTGAATCCGTTCTGCTTAGAATCAGCACCTTGGCACAATCGCTCCACATCTTTCACCAGCACAGGCGGTGCCAGCTCAATCTTTCCGGAAGGGGTCAGCAAATGGCCCGGCAACCTCGGGGTCAGCGGACCAAGGTCGATCCCGTGAGGGTTATTTTCCAAAAGGGATAATGTCAATCCGTCTGAGTTGGCACCAAACCCTTCTCCATAGGGCCCCATACGCAGCATCCAATCCAACAGGCGCTCCGGGCCGCGCCGATTTCCCAGTTCAGCCATGATATCCTTCGGATCACGCCCATGGATAGGCGAATTTTCATTTTTCGTTTCTTTTTGTATCCGTTTCATCACGGTTAAATCATCCAGAGTCTTCACCGGATTTTCGCCCCAATCCTTATCGCTCACCGCCGCCGCCAGATGGAGGAGAATCTCCCACTCATCCAATTGGTCAGGGGCCCGATCAAACACCGGACGGGAGTATTTGGCGATATTCCGCACGGAAAACTGATAAAAGACCAAATCGTAGTGGGCTTTTTCCAAAGGAGAAAGCGGGGGCAACAAGACATGTGCGTGTCGAGTGGTTTCATTTAAATAACAATCGATACTAACCATAAATTCAAGGTTTTCCATCGCATGTAACAATCGGCTTCCATTCGGAGAAGACAGAACCGGATTGCCTGCGATCGTAATCAATCCCCTGATCTGTCCGGGTCCCGCAACCTCCATCTCTTCAGCCATACACGCCACGGGAAGCTCTCCGAATACTTCCGGCAGTTTGCGGACACGGCTGTGATATCGTCCAAAACGGGGGCCTTTGGAACGTATCGACTGTTTCGGACCCGTCGCCGGACGCGGAAACATCGCACCGCCTTCCCGGTCCAGATTGCCCGTTAATACGTTGATCACATCAATCAGCCAACTGTTGACGGTTCCAAACCGCTGTGTGCACGTTCCCATCCGTCCATAGACGACCGCCCTCGGCGTCTTGCCAAGATTGCGGGCCAGCAACCGGATGGTTTCCGCGGGTATTCCACAATAAGCGGAGACTTCCTCCGGTTGAAATTCACGTACGAGCGTTTGTATTTCTTCCATTCCGTTGATGAAGTCCCCCAATTTCCCCGTGGATACCCAATCTTCATCGAAAAGGGTGTGGATGATGGCCAGAAGCAGCCATGCGTCTGCACCCGGACGGATGAAATAGTGTTCATCCGCCAGTTTGGCAGTGGGTGTATGAACGGGATCGATCACGACCACCTTCCCTCCCCGCTGCTGGATCCCTTTTAACCGCCTCCGCATATTGGGAGCGGTCATCAAACTTCCGTTGGACGCAAGCGGATTGGCACCGATGATCAATAAATAATCGGTTCGATCCACATCCGGAATCGGTACGTTGAAGGAATGTCCAAACATGATCTCCGCCGCCAGCTGCTTCGGCATCTGGTCCATCGAGCTCGCCGAAAACAGATTACGCGTACGTAACATGCGGAGAAAACCTTCCATATAGAGCATATTCGATAAGTTGTGAACATTGGGATTGCCGAGATAAACACCGACAGCATCTGCACCGTACCGATCGATCAGATTGCGAAGTCCCTTTTTCACTTCCGAAAAGGCTTCATCCCAGGTGGCTGGAACCCACTTCGTGCCGCGGCGGATCATGGGAGTGCGGATCCGGTCGGGATCCGTGTGAAGCTCTTTGAGACTCACCCCTTTCGGGCACAGGTACCCTTGGCTGAAGGGGTCCTTTTTATCCCCCTGAATCGCTTCGATCCCTTCTCCGTGAACATGAATCTCCAATCCACAGGTCGCTTCACACAGCGGGCACGTCCGGAAGCTCACGCGTGAATCGATTTGGCGACATTGATTGGTTTCCATGAGAACACCTCCATGTATGGGAATCATCTACATACCTACTGGTCAGTATAATCGAACTATTCGTTCACGACAACAACATGACAGCCTAGTTGGCGAGAAAAGCTTTCCTCGTCATAGAAAACGTCATTTTAAGAGGGAGAGGCAACAATCCGCCCTACTTCCACCGTCAACTGACTCTATTTTTTTTAAAATCTGCAAAACTATTGACAAAAATCAACTGAAAATTAATAATATACAAGGGAAACAGAAATAATCAAATAGGAGGGGAATCCGTATGAAAAACAAGCGTTGGGCCATCTTGGTGTTTACCTTGGCTCTGGCCCTGGTGTTCACCCAAACGGCTTATGCCGCACCTGTACATACCCAAAATGTGGCCAACAAAGTGTCTGCGGATCGAATCTACAACCATATCGACACCCTGACAAAAGCCCCGCGCGTCACCGGGTTTAAGGAAGAGCACCGGGCAGCGGACTTCATCGCTCGTCAACTGAAGCGTTACGGATTGGAAGTGGAACGTCAAACGTTCCCCATCATGGCTTTTAAGGGCAATGGAGCGGAAGTAACCGTCACCACTCCGGAGGAACACTCACTGGATGCCAAACCCTTTACCTACACCCCGCCCACACCCAAGGAAGGGTTAAGCGCTGACGTGGTCTACGCCGGCCTGGGGCAGCCGGAGGATTTTAGCGATCTGGATGTGGAAGGGAAAATCGTCCTGATCCAGCGCGGGGCCATCACCTTTTTTGAAAAATCGAAAAATGCTGCCGATGCCGGTGCCATAGGCGCCATGATCTTTAACAACGTCGATGGGGAACTAAGCGGTACCTTAGGGCAACCAGGGCCGATCCCAACGGTATCCCTTGACAAAACTGACGGGGAATCGTTGAAAAACCGGCTGATGTCCGACGAAACCGTGAAAGCCCGGATCAAAGCCGACGTAGAGCTGAATCCCAGCTATTCGCAAAACGTGATCGGGACCATCAAAGCACAAAAAGGAGACACGCGCCAGGCAAAAACCATTGTGGTGGGTGCCCACTATGACAGTGTCCAGGGCTCTCCCGGCGCCAACGACAATGCCTCCGGCAGCGCCACCTTGCTGGAAATGGCCCGGGTGTTGTCTAAAGAGAAGCTGCGCCATGATGTCCGTGTCATCTTTTTCGGTGCGGAGGAAGTGGGACTGGTGGGCTCCACCCGTTATGTCCAATCGCTTCATGCCGATGAGTTGAGTCGCATCGCTGCGATGATCAACCTGGATATGGTGGGTGTCGGTGACACGCTGGGGATTCTGACCGCCTCAGAGGATGATGAATCCTTCGTCGCTGATCTGGCCGAAGACTATGTCCAAACTTATGGTTACAACTATGAACGGGGGGCTTCCACCCGAAGCGACCACCGGCCTTTTGCCCAGGCGGGTATACCGGTGGCTTTCCTTCACTACAGCCCGGACCCCTACTACCATAGTCCGGAAGATTCGCTGGACAAGATCTCCAAGCGGAACCTGCACAACACCGGTACGTTGGTCACCCTGTTAACCCACAACCTGGCCAACGACAACAAGTTAAGCAAGCCGAAAAAAACCAACAAACTGAAACAATCCTCCTTCCCCAATCCCGACTGGGATCGGAAATAAAAACACCGGGACTGCTGACGCAGAATTTCGTCAGCAGTCTTTTTTTATTTAAAAATAGATCTTTCCGACATTCATCCACAAACCTCGACGTCTCTCCCCTGTGGTAAATACATAATAAACCCATTTTAGGAAAAACAAAGGGAGGGGAGGTTGCCATGAGACGTCGGAGAAAACGAGAAAAAACGCGGCAGCAGCCGGCCATACCGCTGGATGCTGATTCTTTCACCCGTTTTATTAAAAATGAAATCAAGCAAAGCTATGATCTTGTAATCCGGCCTTTTCAAGGGGGAAAGCCAGAAACCACGTGTGTGCTGGTCTATATCGACGGCATGACCGAAATGGAGCGGGTCAATCTTCACATCCTGTCTCCCCTGCAGTCCTACCCTTTTGCTCTCACTGATGACAATTTGACCGATGTCGTCAGTAATGGGGAGTTGGAGCCCCTTCGTTCCAGGGATGATCTCATCACCTCCCTTTTGTCCGGACAATCCATATTGCTGCTGGATGAGCGGGGAGTTTGGACCTTGGACACCCGGGGGTGGGATTCAAGGCAGATTGAGGAACCGGCGACCGAAGCGGTCGTGCGTGGTCCCCGGGAAGGCTTTGTGGAAAACGTACAGATCAACACTACCTTAATCCGGCGTAAAATCCGAGATCCCCATCTATCCTTCGTCCTTTTCCAAAAAGGGAAGCGGACGCGTAAAGATATCATCCTGGCTTACATCACAGATGTGGCCAATCCAGATGTGGTAACGGATATCACCGAACGGTTGGAACAGGTGGATATGGATGTGCTGGAAGACGGCACCTTGGAACAGTTATTAGCAGAACCCAAGCTGATTCCGTTTCCCCTGATGCAAAATACCGAGCGGCCGGACAGAGTAGCCAGCGCATTGCTGGAAGGGCAGGTCGTCATACTGGTGGACGGCAGCCCGTCGGCCCTGCTCGCTCCTGTCACCCTCCCGATGTTTTTCCAGTCGCCGGAGGATTATTACGGACACTGGATTCCCGGCACCTTGATCCGCATCCTACGCTATATCGCTGCTTTTGTCACGTTGTTCCTGCCGGGACTCTACATCGCGCTCACGTCTTACCACCAGGGTTTGATCCCGACCCAGCTGGCCATCTCCATCGCCGAAACGCGGACCGGGGTTCCTTTCCCCGCTTTTCTAGAAGCGCTGTTGATGGAAGTCACGATTGAAATCCTCCGTGAAGCGGGGGTTCGATTGCCGCGCCCGGTGGGTCAAGCCGTAGGGATCGTCGGTGGTCTGGTCATCGGGGAAGCTGCCGTCACCGCCGGTATCGTAAGCCCCATCATGGTGATCGTAGTCGCCTTCACAGCGGTCAGCTCTTTCTCCCTTCCCCACTTCGGGATGGGGATCGCGCTTCGTTACCTGCGATTTATCGTCATGATCTTCGCAGCCAGCCTGGGACTTTACGGCGTGCTGTTGTTCTTCATATTTTTAGTGGGTTATTTGATGCGGTTAAACAGTTTCGGGGTCGATTATATGAACCCCTTTGTCTCTTTCCGTCTGTCTGATTGGAAAGATATCGTCCTGCGCGTGTCCTGGCGGCTGATGAAGACAAGGCCCCTGTTGCTCCACCCAAAAGATCCCGACCGTAAATAATGAGGAGATGGGACGATGCCTTCCTACTCAATGACCCGTTACCAAATGACTGTTGTATTGATCTCCTCCATCGTTGGGGCCGGTATCATCACACTTCCCCGTGTCGCCGTCGATGCCTCCGAAGGCTCTCCCGACGTGTGGATCAGCATGCTGGTGAGCGGGGTTATCTCATTGAGCCTCGGGGTGTTTATCGTTAAGTTTGCCAGAAGATTTCCGGGGAAGACGTTGTTCCAATACAGCCAAACCATTTTGGGAAAGCCTCTCGGTATCTTGGTGGGGCTGTTTTACTGTCTGTACTTCTTATGTGTCGCCACCTACAGCGCCCGCATCCAAGCGGAGGTGATCCGTCTCTACCTGTTGGAGACCACTCCGATCGGATTCCTGGTGTTTATCTTTATCCTGATGGGGGTCTATCCGCTCATGGGAGGATGGCGCCCCTATGTCCGATTGCATGAATTTTTCCTCCCCCTGATCATGCTGATTTTCTTGTTGGTTCTTGCGCAAAGCATACCGGGATTCGATTTGGATCGACTCCGACCCGTGCTGCAAGATGGATGGAAACCGATTGTAAAAGCGCTCGAAAGCACGATCTACGCTTCTCTCGGCTTTGAAATCATGCTGGTTCTGGCCGCTTTTATGAACAGCACCAAAGAAACGGTCCAAGCCACCCTGATGGGCATCGGCGTTCCCATCCTTCTTTACACCACTACCATCATCATTGTCGTGGGTGTACTCACCCCCGAAGCCACCGCGACAATCACCTACCCGCTTTTGGAGATGACCACGGAAATCGCTTATCCCGCTCTCTTCTTTGAACGGTTTGAGCTGTTTTTCTTCGTGGGGTGGGTGATTACCATCTACACTACCTTTGGCAGCTTCTATTATGTTTCTGCCCATGGATTGCATGAGATGTTCGGATGGAAAATAGAGACCACTGTCAAGCTTTTGATCCCCGTTGCTTACGTGCTGGCCATCTTTCCCCAAAATGTAAACCAAATGTTCCGGTTTAGCGATTTCGTGGGTTATGCGGCGTTGGTGACCGCAGGAGCGATTCCCTTCCTGTTGTGGATCGTAGCCGGTATACGGAGGGCTGTCGGTGGAAATTAACCTATGGCGAAAAGGATTGATCCTAGTGATCGCGGTGACGCTTCTCACCGGATGTTGGGATCGGCGGGAAATCAATGAATTGGCCTTTGTGATGGGGCTGGGGATCGATCAAGTAAAAGTCGACGAGAAAACCCGCTTCCGGGTCACCCATCAAATCCTGGAACAACAAAATCAACCGCAGGATCCTCAAGGAGGAGGGGGGGGAGGGGGAGGAGCCCGCACCTTTGAAAACATCGCCTCCCAAAGCGACACCATGCTGCAGGCCAGTCGGGAAGTGGCCACCCTATGGAATCGCACCCCCTTTTTTCAATATGTGAGAGTGGTTGTAATCAGTGACGCCATCGCCAGAACCGTCCCTCTCGATGAACTGCTCAACCTGTATGTGCGAAGTCCCGAAGTTCGCAGGAGCGTCAAAGTATTCATTACCAGGGGAGAGGCGAAAGCCGTATTGGAAGGGGGCCGCAAGCAGGAGGAAGTCCCCTCCATCGCCCTGGATGAGATGATCGAAGAAAATCGTAAAAAATCCCTTAGCTTAGGGGTAGAGCCCGCGCTCGGGGAAGCGGTCAAAGCCATGAACCAGAAACGAGATTTCGTCCTTCCCCGGGTCAACATTCACCGTGGAACCCATCAAATGGAGGGAGGAGCGGTGATTGACGGGGAAACCAAAAAGCAGGTGGGATGGCTGAACCGAGAAGAGATGGACGGATACGGCCTTTTGTCCGGAGAAGCCGAGGGAGGACAGGTGGTCGTCCGCCCCCCCAATACGGCAGCCCCCATCGTCTATGAAGTTCAGGGTGTAAAACCGACCAAACTGATCCCCCGCATCAAGGGGTCCCGCCTGTCCTTCGTGGCTATGGTAAATGTGGAAGGGCGATTGATCGAAAACTGGATCAAGGGAAATGACACGTTTGAAGAGGAAATGATCGACCAACTGGAGGATGCGGTGGAAATAGAGGTCCGTCGTCTGGTGGCACAAACCATCCGTAAGTCCAAAATGCTTCAAACGGATATCGCCGGATTTGGAAACCAATTGCGTATTCATTCCATCGAAACCTGGAAAAAAGAGGAGAAGGAATGGAAAAAGCGGTACAGTGAAATCCCCATCGAAGTCCAAGTGAAAGCGAAGATTAAGGAGTTTGGAAGTAAAGGGATCCTAAAATAAGCAGTGGTTGCCGACCCCTCCCGGTTCCATATCGATCATCTTGACCGACATACCGCCATCCACCACCAGATGAACGATAAATCCGCCTCCTCCGACGCCAAAAAACGAACCGCGCGGACGATATCCTCCGGTCGGCCGACACGTCCCGCTGGATGCTGTCGGTGGTCTTCCTGTGAAAGAGTCTCCGGTTGGCGGACGAATCGTTTCTGCCAAGGAGTGACATCAATCCAGCCAAGGCTGATGGCGTTATTGCTGCTGACCAGCATCCAACCGCTCCTTTCCCTCTTCCTGTTCTCTTACCAGTGTGGATCGGTGATGCTGTCTCCATTACCGGCTCACGACAGTTATTCACTCAAGACTCCCGGAACAAACAAAGAGGCGGCGGGTTACCATCCCCACCACCGCCATACCATGACCGTACCGATAGCACCGATGATCACAACCAGAATCGGAAGCCGGAACCAAGCCAGAACTGCCGCCACTAGTCCACCGATCAAACCCACCAGCGGCTCACGGGGTTCCACAGACAGGATGCCGGGAAAGATCAGCGCTCCCAATGCGGCAAAGGGAATGGCTTGCAACCAGCCGCGAAACCAGTCAGGTAGCTCCCACCGATCCACCAGCCATACCGGCATCCAGCGCGGAATCATGGTTGCCAACGCCATCCCCAGAATAATCCAAATCCACATTAGTCACCCTCCCCTTTCATCCAAAACGAACCCAAACCGGCTGCGATCACCGTTGCCATCACAATCGCCCAACCGCTGTCCAAGACCGCCTGGAACGCCGCACATAACAGCATACTGGTGACGGCCACCGCCGCTGCCCGCCAAGCGCCGCGCACTGCCGGGATCAACAACCCGATAAACATGGCATACAACGCGATGGACATGCTTTCGCTGAGAGCCGGCGGAATCGTCTGCGCCATCCAATGTCCGCCCAAGGAACCAACCACCCAGGAAACATAGGCCCCCAGAATCAATCCCGCCAATTGAAAGCGATGAAGCTCCCGCTTTCTTGCTTCAAAGGAAGCAACCGCAAATGTTTCATCCGTAATCCCGGAGGACAACAGCCACTTCCACCTGCGTGAAATAGAGGGCAGCCGTTCCATCAGGGAAAGGCTCATCACAAAGTGGCGAAAATTAAGAACAAAAGTAGCAATCACAATTTCCAGTACCCCGGCACCTGCCGCACCCATCTGCACCGCCATGAATTGACTGGCACCGGCAAACACGAACATCGACATGAAAGTGGTTTCCCACGGAGTCACACCCGTCTGTTGCGCGATTACCCCAAACGTAATCGCAATGGGCAAATATCCGATCATAATGGGGACAGCAGCAACCACTCCCGCCCGCCACGCAGCCCTGGTATCCAACATGTCTCCGTGCCTCCTCCGATTCCGTTATGAAAAAAAGATGAAAAACGCCTCCCACCCCTCCGGGGTGAAAGACGCTCCATTCTATGGAAAGGTACTTTTATTTCTTTTTCAGCTCAAACGATCCGGGATCCACTTGGATCGGAGATCGCACAGGCTGGGTGTATTCTTGCTTTAGGCGGTCCCAGGCCACTTGGTGGGCGATTTTCTGCCGCTCCACCCGTTCCCCTTGAGTATGAATCCAAACCATATGAAAGGATGAGCTGTATATTTCCTTGGCCCGTTCGGACAGATGTTCAGTAACGAGGTCATGCAGCGGAATCTCTTCCACATCCATTGCCAATCGGCTCACTCCCAATCGACTGTCGCTCCCTCAGGATTGAGGATCCTTTTTGCAACATGATTATTCTTTGTGCATCGATTCTAGTCTCCCTTCCATTAAAACGAATTTGTTCCGGGAAAACAAGCCGGTATTTTTCGCACCGGACACCACCTTTGGATCTTAATTTTCCGTCGATTCTTTGTGCCCGGGCAGCCAGCGGCGGCAGGGCATGGCTTTCCTGTAATCGGTGTAGGCGGTCAACGCCGCTTCTTCCGCCGGAATGCGAACCCGCAATAAAACCCACAGATTGAGTACGGATACAACAGCGGCCGTAATCCACGCCCCACACGCCACGGGAAGAGTCAACAATTCGGTTACCACCACTGCGTAGTTGGGATGACGCAAGTAGCGATAAGGCCCCCGGATCACGGGACGGTGACCCGGAATGACCCAGATCCGCGTATTCCAGTAAGAACCCAGGGAAGACAAACACCAAATGCGCAGCGCTTGGGCCAACAGAAATAACGCCAGCGGCAGTGGCCACCAAAAAGGAGGAACCGTCCCGTACACCCCCGCCTCCAGCGCCAGTCCGGCAAAAAACAACAGGTGAACTCCCACCAGCAGGGGGTAATGTTCCCGTCCCGCCTCCACGCCTCCCTGAGATTGGGCCCAAATCGAATGACGATGTGCGATCCAGCATTCGACTCCCCGCTGCAACCCCAGGATCACCAGGATCCACCAGATTCCTGTCATCATTCCGGCTCCTCCCATTCAATCCCACTCCAGTAACATCAGTTCCGAACTGAACCCCGGCCCCAGAGCGGTCAGAAGTCCAGCAGTACCGGGTAAATGGTCTTCTTGCAGCTCCCGCTCCAAAACAAATAAAACCGTCGCCGAAGACATGTTTCCGTATTGACCCAATACGGCATGGGCGTGACGCAGGGACTCCCGCGGCAGTTCCAAGGCCTCTTCATAGGCGGCCAACACCTTGGCTCCGCCGGGGTGGGCGATCAAGCGCCCCAATTGCTCCAATCCTAACCCACTTCGATCCAGGAACGATTGGATCGCCGGCCGCACTTCCTGGCGCACGATACCGGGAATGTCGCGGGAAAAGACCACCTTCAGACCGTCATCCGCCACATCCCATCCCATTACATCCAATGAATCGGGCCAAGTGGTGCTCATGGTATCCACCACGCGCGGTGATCCCTTCGGCTTGTACGGCACCTCCGCTTCATCCCCTGTCACCAACACCGCTGCTGCTCCATCTCCAAACAACGACGTGGCCACCAGATTGCTCTTGCTTTGGTCATTTCGGCGAAAGGTGAGACTGCACAACTCCACCGCCAACAGCACCACCCGGCTGTCGGGAAATGCCCGCGCATATTCGTATGCCCGGGACAAACCCGAAGCCCCCCCGGCACAACCCAACCCCCAAATCGGCGTCCGTTTCACATGACGCTGGAGGGAAAGGCGGTTCACCATGCGAGCATCAATGCTGGGAGTGGCCAGCCCGGATGTGGAGACAAAGATGAGATGATCCACTTCGCATGGATCCAATCCCACCGGCCGCAGACAGCGCCTGATGGCCTCCTCGCCCAAGCGGCAGGCCACTTCCGTATAAGCCCGGTTTCTCTCCCGAAAGCTCCGCTCCTCCTCAAACCACGTCCGCGGGCGGCTCAGGCGGCGCGTTCGGATGGCCGCATGCTCAAAGATCGGAAGGTATCTTTCGATATCCGAAAAGGATTCCCGGAACAATCCACCGGCAAATTGCTTTGCTTCATCCTGATCCAGAACATATTCGGGAACAGCGGTCCCAACCGAGAGGATCCGGGGCATGATACTCCTCCGTTCCGCCGGGACGATATCCCGGCTTCCATTTCCCATTATCATGCCTCGTATGACTGGAAACATACGGAAGGATTGAATCCATGGATAAAGAGCGTACATCTTGGTATTGCCAAATTTCCAACCAGGCTAATCGATGTTTATATACCCTGCTGAAAACTGCATTTCACAACCAAGCCCGGCTGTCCTCTCGACAACCGGGCTTTATTCTCTCATCCCTTCCGCATCCCATAGCGGCGTTCCGGACGTCCGATGGCACCGTAGGAAACATCGGCGGAAGCTTCTCCCATGGAAACGAGGTATTCGAGGTAACGGCGGGCGGTGGACCGACTGGCCCCGATGGCGCGCCCGGTTTCTTCCGCTGTCTTGCCCCGCCGATCATCGCGGAGGGTTTGTATCACTTTTTCCAGGGTGATGGGATCGATCCCCTTAGGTACCGGCGGAGGTTCTCCCTTTGGTCCACGGATTGTTCCGGACCGATTTCGCAGGGCATCGATCTGATCCTGATCCATGGACTCCATTTTGGCAAGGCGCTCCCGGCCGGCTCGATACTGTTCCAGACTAGTGCGGAAACGTTCAAACACGATTGGCTTTACCATATAGTCCACGACACCGCCACGCATCGCTTCTTGCACCAAATCTGTCTCTCCTGCCGCCGTGATCATGATAATATCCGTCTTTCGCGCATGCTCGCGGATGAACCAGATCAAGTCGATTCCCTTTATATCCGGCAAATAAATGTCCAGCAACACCAAGTCAGGCCGGAAGATCTGCAACCACTCCCGGGCTTCTTCACCGGTATGAGCCATACCCGCAACATGAAAATCTTCCACTTTTTCCGTAAACCGACGGTGAATCTCTGCCACCCGCCGATCGTCTTCAACAATCAGCACTTCGATGGGATTACTCCGGTCAGCCATGAGCCATCCCTCCTTCACTCGGTTTGCAGCCGCGGACACGGGGCAGGGCGACCACAAACAATGCTCCGCCCAACTCGCCGTGTTCCAGGGCGATATATCCCCCCATCTCCACTGCAGTCTCTTTCACCTTGGGGAGGCCGAGACCCCGCTTTTCCCCTCTTTTAGTGGAAAACCCTCGTTCCCAGATGCGGTCAGCAATTCGATCCTTCACCCCCGGTCCCGAATCCTCCACTTCCAACAACACTTCCCCCCCGGCATCACCGATGTATAAGCGGACCCGCCGTTCTCCTTCCGGCTGCTGTTCCACAGCCTCAAAGGCATTGGTGATCAGGTTTCCCAAAATATGGACCAACCCTTGCCTGTCAAAATCCTCTGGAAGCGGCCGCAAACGGCTGTCCTGATCCAGGGTGAAATCCACTTTTAGTTCCCGCGCCCGGTTGATGAAGCCGAGCAAAATCCCCCCCAACCGGGGGTCGGGAATTCCTTTGACAATCCGTTGGATCCGGTCCTGGTTCTCCACCGTTTCCTGGTGAATCATCTCCAGCGCTTCCCGGTACGAACCCAATTGGATCAGGCCGGAGATGGTATAGAGGGTGTTGTGGAACTCATGGGTCTGGGACCGGAGCGCCTCTGTATAGCGGGAAACCTGGGAGAGTTGGTCATTTAACTCATCCAACTCGGACTTCAACCGGAAACTGGCCACCGCTCCCACGACCCGGCTTCCCTCCGGGGAACGGATGGGGTAACGATTGACGATAATTTCTCGCCCGTTCAGGTAAAGGTGGCGATCCAGCTCCCTCTCCCCGCTCTGCACCACATCCGGCAGCCGGGTATGGGGAAGCAACTCCCGAACATCCCGTCCCTGTTCCGCCTGCTCCGCAGGCAAGCCCAGCATCCGGGAAGCCGCCTGGTTGACCATCGTCACTCTCCCCTGTCTGTCCACCACCACGATCCCTTCCCGCACCGCCTCGATTACGGCGCTTCGCTCTTTGTACAGGGAAGAAATTTCTTCCGGTTCCAGTCCCAAAGTAGCATGCTTGATACTGCGGGCTAACCAGATCGCCCCCACTACCCCGATCGCCAGAGCCAGCAGAAAAAAATGAAGCATCTTGATCAGATAGGATTGAGTCATGTCGGCGATTTCCTCCATCAGAAACCCGACGGAAACAATGCCGATCACCTCTCCCTCCTCATTAAAAACCGGCGCTTTCCCCCGGAGGGAGGGTCCCAAGCTGCCCGTCGCCTTGGAGACATAAGATTCCCCCTGCACCAGGGCGCGGTCATTGTCCCCTCCCACCATCTGCCGGCCGATGCGTTCCGGAATGGGATGAGCGTAACGGATTCCCTGGTGGTTGCCCACCACGACAAACTGGGCTCCGGACTGCTTCCGGATTCGTTCAGCCATCGGCTGAATTTTCGACCATGGCTGCGAATGCCCAAACGCTCCGATCAACTCCGGATCACCGGCTAAGGTTTCCGCCAGGTTGAGCGCCCGCTGACCAGTTTCTTTTTCAACCGTCTCCACCATCAGCGAATAAAACGATCCCCCCATCAATCCCACGATCAAGAGCATCAATCCAGCCACCATCAGAATCGTTCGCGTCTGCAGGCGAAGCTTCCACCATTTCCCCATACACCATCCCCCTCCCCTCACCCCTTATGAAAAAACGCCCCCCAACGGGGGCGTGCGGTTGCTGGCAAAACCCATCACGGAATGGTCGGGGTGGTAATCCGTTCCTTCCTATCGAACTTCACAACGAACCGAACCCCCCGCGCTCCATCCGCTCGGCGATTTTGGTCAAACCGTCCAGTCCGCGGATATCCTCCGGCTCCATAGGGACATGCAATCGCGGACGGTCGGCGAACCGTTCGTCGATCTCTGCCAGGTAACGAGCTTCCTGCTGCCTTCGTTTGGCCAGAAACGCCCCATCCGCCTCTTCCGGCAGCACCCGGTTGACGACGATTCCTCCTGTGGCGACACCATACTTCTCCAGCAAGGTCATCGCCTTGGCCGACTCCAGGATGGAGAGGCGTTCCGGGTTGAGCACGAAGTAAAAGGAGGTCACCCCGGGATCGAGCAGCCGCTGTCGGGCAGCGGCAAAACGGTTCTTGCGCCGTTCCAATAGTTCATACACCTGATCTTTCGGCTCTTCCGCTTCACCCACCCCGGCCACGTTGTGCCACATGCGGTGCAGCTCCCGGGTTTTGGCTCGGCGGGCCAGCATTCCTTCCACCCATACCCCCATCAGTTCCGGGAGGGACAACAGACGCAGGGTGTGACCGGTGGGAGCCGTATCAAAAACAATCCGGTCGTATTCCGATTCCGCCGACAAGATAGTGGACACCATGTCGTCAAACAGAGCGGCTTCGTCGGCGCCGGGAGAGGCGGCGGCAAAGTCCATCTGCCGTTCTACTTCTTGCCACAGTCCCGGAGCCGCCAGCCCCCGCAGGTTTTCTTTTACTTCATCCATATAGCGGCGGGAGGCTTCAGCGGGATCGATCTCCCGTACCCAAAAATGATCCGTCACCTGGACCGCCTCAGCCCCGGCTTCCACTTCCAGGAGATCTCCCACCGAATGGGCGGGATCAGTGGAGACCAACAAGGTTTTCAAGCCCCGCTTCGCCAAGGCCGAGGCATAAGCGGCGGAGCAAGTGGTCTTGCCCACGCCTCCTTTGCCTCCAAAAAATGCGATCGTCTCCTTACCGGAACGCTTTGACGGCCGTCCGCCTCTTTGTTTACTCCAGATCGTCAGCAACATTTAAACCCGTCCAACGGGGATTTTTCCATCCCCATGCGTTGATGCCACTCGTGGAATTCTTCCAGCATAAACGGTGTCAGCTCCATCGTGTAATAGGAGACCGGATTGGGCAAACCCAGCATTTCCGAAAAGGCCAAGAGCTTAAAGACATCTTCTTCGTTTTGGATTTCTTTGAGCATGGTGCGGCGGTACGGGGCGAAATACATCTCCTCGTAAAAGTGCTTAAACTGTTCCCAGATCTCACGGGCCCGGTCCGCAGTCCGTTCCATGCGCATTCACTCCCATCAAGCGGAGGTTCCCGGGTGAAGCGGCTCATCCCGTCCGCGCCGCCAGGCCAGGATCCCCTCCAGAATCAGCCATACGTTGAGGGACAAGATCAGAATCCCCACGATGGTGAGCAACGTGTTTCCTTGTGAAATATATCCCATAATGTTGTGGACCATGCTCCAGGTGGTCATGACCACGACGAACACCAACGGGATGAGGGAGACGAGGTAGTTGCGTCCCCATTTCCACAGCATCAGGGTAATCACGATCAGAGAGAGGCCCGCAGTCAGCTGGTTGGTCGTTCCAAACAGCGGCCACAGTTTCATGCCCCCTTGCCCCGGGTTGGACGGGTCGGCCAGGAAGGCCAGTGCCACACAGCTGAGGAAGGCGACAACGGTGGCGACGTTGATGTTTTTCAACGGAGCCACTTTGTACTGCTCCCCGATTTCACCCAGGATAAAGCGCTGCAAGCGCATCGAAGTGTCCAGCGTGGTGGCGGCGAAGGCGACGATCATAATGGAGATAAAGGTGGTACCCACTTCCGGCGGAATTCCCAGACTGGCGATAAAATTGCCGGCACCGGTGACAAAGGCGCCCACCCCGCCTGCACTGGCGGTGGCCCATGACCCGTAATGCTGGCTCCAGTTGTCGATGGTGGCGAAACCGGCAGCCGTCGCCATGATGGCGATCAAGGCCAACAGCCCTTCACCCATGGCCCCGAAGTAGCCGACAAAGCGGGCATCGGTCTCTTTATTCAACTGTTTGGAGGAAGTCCCGGAGCTTACCAAACCGTGAAAGCCGGAGATCGCCCCGCACGCAATCGTTACAAACAAGAGCGGAATCAACGGCGGGGTTCCTTCCGGCACCGCGCTGTTGAAGAAGGGAGCGTTAAACTCCGGCTGAGTGAACAACAAGCCGAGATACATCACACCCAATCCCAGGAACAGCATATGGGAGTTGATGTAGTCCCGCGGTTGCAGCAACAGCCACACCGGCAGACGGGAAGCGATCGCCCCGTACAGAAGCATCACGATCACCCAGAAGCCGGCAGAAGGAATTCCCAAAACCGTTTCCGGCATGGCGACCGGATTGGACGCCCCGATGAAAATAAAGACAAACAACAGGAACAGCCCCACCAGGGACGGTCCCAACAATCCCATCCCCCGCTTGTAGACCAAGTACCCGATCGTCATGGCAACGGGAATCTGGAGCCAGTACGGGATGACACTGCTGGGGAAGTTGGTAAACAGGTTGGCGATCACCACCGCAAACACGGCGTTGACCATTAATAAAAGGAAGAAAATGATAAGCAGGAACAGTCCTTTCGCCCGTGCCCCGATCACCGTATTGGTGATGACACCGACGGATTTCCCCTTGTTGCGCACGGATGCCCACAGCGTCCCCAAGTCATGCATCCCTGCAAAAAAGATCGTACCCAACACCACCCACAACAGCGCCGGCCCCCATCCCCAGATGACGGCGATGGCCGGACCCACGATCGGAGCCGCCCCGGCGACCGAACTGAAGTGATGTCCCCACAAGACAAATTTGTTGGTCGGCAAATGGTCTACCCCGTCCCGAAATTCGTGGGCGGGTGTCCGGAAGTCCGGATCCAGTCGATAGACGCGTTCGGCTAAATATTTCGAATAAAAACGATATCCCAAAAAGAACAACGCCAATGCACCGAGTGTCAGTAACACTGGTTCTGACATGTGAGACCCTCCTTTGCCATGTAAACGGTTACAACTCATTATACAGCAAACATTCTAATAGAAACAGGTCTACATCTTTTATGTTATAACGTTTTAAACCGAAAGCAATAGTCGTTACATGGAAGCGGAGTGAAAAAGTTAAAAATCTCCTTTTAACCCAAACCGCCCCCTTCCATATCCTATGAAAAGGAAAAGGGGGCCATTTCATTTCCTTATCTGAACCCGCTTATAAAAATGGTCTCATCCTTGCCTTCTGGGCCGTACCACCACTTGCCCGCCGTCTTTTCGGTAACAGCATTCCTGCTTTTCATCCAACGGCCATACGACTTCCTGATCACGAAAGGAATCCGCCAGCTTTTCCTCGGTCTGTTCCCCCAACGGTTGACCGATTTCCGTATCCTCTCCGGCTTCCTTTTGCATTCGCCGCATCGCGATCGCCGTCATTTCCCGGTAGCATTCGCGTACTTGATTCGCCCAAAAATCCATCTGTGCTTGTTCCGCACTGAGCAGTTGGTATTCCCGTTCTCCGGGTCCCTGTTGCATGGATATTCCTCCTCGGGATTGATCAAAGGTAGCGTGCACGAACAACCGGCCTTTTATACCGTCACCCCGTCCGGCCGATTCAAAATCCCCCTTGAAAGTCAAATAAGGTCAGACTATAATAGGGGTATAAGGTCAAAGAAAGTCAAAGTCAAAAAACAACCATTAGGGCGTGTCTGATAAATACGTTAGGCGGAACCCCGGGTCGGTGTGGCCGTCTTCGTTTCGTTGCAAAAAGCGCATAGCGAGACCTGGAACGAAGTGAACCAGGCGAGACTTGTGCTCTATGAGTGCAAAGGCTCTCCGCCAGCCACACCGCCCCTCCCTTATTATTGCGGGAAGTTGAATTACCAGACAGCACTAAAACGGACACGGCATATGCCGACTGATACTCATCACATGAAAAGGAGGTTTACGTATGCGTTGTGAACAATGCCAACAACAACCGGCCACCGTAGAGCTGCGTCTGCGCATCAACCATCAGACGCAGCGCATGCGTCTGTGCCGGGACTGCCATCAACAGATGAAAAACCAGATCCCATTCCCCGCTGGAATGAGCGGTCCCACGTGGAATGATTGGTTCGGTTCGATGATGGGTCCGCAGATGGGGGGGTTCCAAATGCCTGATTCTCAAGAGCCCTCGCAGGGGCAGCCGGCCACCGGCGGCCGACGCGGCGGCGGACTGCTGGAGCAGTTGGGCAAAAACTTGTCCCATGCCGCCCAAGCGGACCAAATCGACCCGGTGATCGGCCGGGACAAAGAAGTGGCCCGGGTAATCGAAACCCTAAACCGGCGCAACAAAAACAACCCCGTCCTGATCGGGGAACCCGGTGTCGGGAAAACCGCCATCGCTGAGGGATTAGCGCTGAAGATCGCCCAAGGAGACGTGCCCCGTAAACTGAAAGGAAAAGAAGTCCACCTGCTGGACGTCTCCTCTCTGGTGGCCAATACCGGAATCCGGGGTCAATTCGAGGAACGGATGAAACAGCTGATCGCCGAATTGCAGGAACGAAAAGAGGTGATCCTGTTCATCGATGAAATCCATCAACTGGTGGGGGCCGGTTCCGCCGAGGGTTCTTCTGACGCCGGCAACATCCTGAAACCGGCCCTGGCCCGCGGTGAACTCCAAGTGATCGGGGCCACCACGCTGAAGGAATACCGCCGTATCGAAAAAGACGCGGCTCTGGAACGCCGATTCCAGCCGATCCTGGTAAAAGAACCCGCCATGGAGGAAGCTGTTCAGATCCTGGAAGGGCTGCGCAAAAACTACGAAGAATACCACCGTGTCCGCTACACGGACGAGGCTCTGCGCGCCTGCGTCACCCTGTCCCACCGCTACATCCAGGATCGTCACCTGCCGGACAAGGCGATCGACCTGCTGGATGAAGCAGGGTCCAAAGTGAACCTGCTCCACGAGACGGGAGACAAGGACGACCTGCAAGAACGTCTGGAGCAGATCCAGGCGGAAAAAGAGGAGGCCACCCGTCTGGAGGACTACGAACGGGCCGCCCGCTTGCGGGACGAAGAGCGGGAGCTGGAACAAAAACTGGCCCAAGCCGATCAAGCATCCGCCTCTGAAGCGGTGGTGGATGTGGAGACCATCCAACGGCTGGTGGAAGAGAAAACCGGTATCCCCGTGCGGCAGCTGCAACAGGATGAGCGTGAAAATATGAAACACCTGGCCGACCGTTTGAACACCCAAGTGATCGGGCAGAAAGAGGCCGTGCACCAAGTGGCCCGCGCCATCCGCCGCAACCGCGCCGGTCTGCGCAAAAGCAGTCGGCCCATCGGATCCTTCCTCTTCGTCGGCCCCACCGGGGTTGGGAAAACCGAATTGGCCAAAACCCTGGCCCGGGAGCTCTTCGGCACGGAGGAGGCCATGATTCGCCTCGACATGAGTGAATATATGGAGAAACACTCCATCTCCAAACTAATTGGCTCCCCGCCGGGATACGTCGGCCATGAGGAAGCGGGCCAACTGACGGAAAAAGTGCGCCGCCAGCCTTACAGCATCGTGCTGCTGGATGAGATTGAAAAAGCGCACCCGGATGTGCAGCACCTCTTCCTGCAGATTATGGAGGATGGTCGTCTCACCGACAGCCAAGGGCGCACCGTCAGCTTCAAGGACACCGTCCTTATCCTGACCAGCAACGCCGGTGTCGACACGAAAGTCAAAGCCGCCATCGGATTTGGAAGCGATCCGACGGAAAACCGGACCCCGGACCTGCTGGAGTCCCTCTCCGACTATTTCCGTCCCGAATTCCTCAACCGTTTTGACGGAATCATTCCGTTCCGTTCCCTGGACCGGAACGACCTGGTGGCCATCGTCGACCTGATGCTGGCGGACGTCCATGAAGCCGCTCAAGAACAAGGCCTCACCCTCACCGTCACCACGGCGGCCAAAGCCAAACTGGCCGACCTCGGCCATCACCCCGCTTTTGGTGCCCGTCCGCTGCGCCGGGTGATCGAGGAGAAAGTGGAAGACGGCATCGCCGACCTTCTGTTGGAAGAAGAGACCGTGTCAGCGATTGAAGTGGACGTAGAAGAAGACGAGATTGTCGTAAAACAGGCGAAGAAAAATAACCCCCCACCGGAATAATTCGGTGCGGGGTTTTATTCTGGCTACCGCTGATAGACGACCTTCCCGTCGATGATCGTCGTTTCCACCTTTGTCCGGAAATCGAGCGGATCCCCGTTCCAGATAACGACATCGGCATCTTTGCCCGCTTCCAGGGAGCCGACCCGATCTTCCACCTGCAAATGCTTGGCGGCATTCAGGGTGATGGCTTCCCAGGCCAGCTCCTCATCCAAGCCGTCGGCCACCGCATAGGCAGCGGCGGTGATCAATGTTTCGATGGGAACAACTGGATGGTCGGTCGTAATGGAAAACGGAACATCGTAATCCGCCAGCGCCGTCAGGGTATGCCAGCCTTTATCACCCAGCTCGATTTTAGAGCGATTGGACATCGTCGGCCCCACGGCCACCCGTACGCCTTTGCTTGAGATCCACTGGGGAATCTTGTGACCTTCCGTACAATGTTCAATCGTCAGTTCAAACTGAAACTCTTCGGCGATCCGCAAGGCCGTTGCAATGTCATCGGCCCGATGGGCATGGGCCCGGACGGGAATCTCCCGTTTTAACACCTTCACCAGGATCTCCATCTTCAGATCCCGTTCCGGCAGCTTTTCGGGATCCGCCGGAGCCTTTTCCCACTTATTCCGATAGTTTTGTGCCTTGACGAGATTCTCCCGCAACACCGCGGCGATTCCCATGCGGGTGGACGGCAGCTTATCCTTTCCGCCATAGACGCGTTTGGGATTTTCTCCGAATGCGATTTTCAATCCCGAAGGGCTTAACAGGACCATCTCATCGACGACGGACCCATGGGTTTTCAGCACCACCATCTCGCCGCCGATCACGTTACCGCTACCGGGCATCACCTGTACCGTGGTCACCCCGGCTTGAACCGCATCGATAAAGCCCTGCTCATGGGGATTGATGGCATCCAAAGCCCGTAAATGCGGCGTGGCCGGGTTGGTCAGCTCGTTGACATCCACCCCGGCGGGACCGACCGCTTCCTCAAATATCCCCAAATGAGTATGGACATCGATCAGCCCCGGTGTCACTACCTTCCCGGCACCGTTGATCACTTGCGCTCCGGCCAGTGGCTCTAGATCGGAACCGATCTCTTTGATTTTTCCATCCTGGAGCAGGATGGAGGCGTGTTGCAAGGTACCGTTGGCAATCGTGCGAATTTCCGCATGTTGAATGAAAATCATCGATCATAGCTCCTTTGTTGAGGTAATCCGCTATACTCTTCGACATGCGAAATATCAATTCCTTCTCTCAATATCCGGGAGAAACCACGGATCATGGTCCAACTTCGGTGTTAGCTGTTCTTGATCCAGTTCTAATGATTTCATTCATCGTATTCATTTCTTGGTTTAACGTCATGCGCCAGAAGTCTCCCACCTCTTCAGGTGGTGAGATGAATGGCGCTTTGCCCGAATCCCCCTTGTGGGGATGACAAGGGCAAACCTTTCTTTTTCTCTGGAAAAGAAAGGCGAAAATCATGTATAATGAACATATGTTCCTTGACAACCGAATGATAGGGGGTTGCCATGAGGAAAAGCGGTCATGGCGTAAAATCATTCCCGCAAGAGCGTAAATCAATCCTATTGCGCCAAAAAGGAGCAAGTATCTACGGATCGCATCAGCGTGAAGTAGTAGATGGTCTGTTCCGACCCATGTACACATGTACATGTTGCTTGCTTAGGGATTCAGATGACTTCCGATCTTCGATCGAGTGTGTGAGGCAAACCCTTATACACATGAAAGCATCTGGACTCCTCTTGGCAAGAAACCTCCGCCTCTTTGCGTTAGCGTAGGCGGGGGAGGTTCATTCCGGTATTACATCCCTTTAGGGCCGGTAGCTTCCCCGAAGTGAGCACCGGCTCGCTTGTCATCCCTATCATCTTTTACAGGGTCTGGAACTCCTGTGTCATGAAGATCAGTGCAATGGATATAATCGGAAATGCAGAAGCAAAAGCCGCGCCCAATATGCTATAGCCGGAAACCAATCGCTTCACTTGCTCCGGTGTCCGCGGATCGTTGTTCACTTGTTGGCGGGTAAGAAAGATCTGAATCAGGCCAAACAACAGGAAGCAAAAAATCAGAATGAGCGGTATGACGTAATCGATTCCGGTGGTCTCCATGATCTGCATCATCCCAAAGGCAATCATAACGATCGGAATCCCTTCGACCATTGCCAATTTCATTAAAAAGGAAGCCAATTCTTTTTTAGATTCAAACTTCTCCCCCTGTTCGTGCACTCTGGAGATCAACTGTTTAAAAATAATCACAATCCCCACTACAGCTATGGCTGTTGCGATTACAAACAGCCAGCTCGGATTTTCCATACGCTTTCTCCTCTCTTTCCTTCCATCTCGCTTCCACTCGGATGATGCTTCTTCACGGTGCCCGATTGAATCCAGGTAAGCACCTTCTTTTTTGTGAAGATCTATACCACCCAAAACCATTTTTCCATTCACCATGAACCAAAAGGATTCCTGCCTTCCGGGATGCTTTTCTTTTTTCCCTACTTTTAGATGAAGCCGAATACCCAATCAAAGCGGGAGGACAAGGGAGTTCCATCATCGAATAATGGAACAGAAATGACCAGAAAATTATTACAAGAAAAAAGGAGGGATAATCATAGGAAAAAAGCCCGGGGAAAAACCGGATCATCCAGGTGAATACGAAGAAAGAGGTCCCGGCGGGGAAAAGATTACTAACCCCCGACGGATCACCATGGAGCCGGGGGATGATCGTTTACCGCCTACTCAAGAGCCTGATCGTACGTGGAAGTGGATTGGGCCACCAAAGAAAACGTAAAGCAAAATCCACTAGGGTGTGTCTGAACATCCGTAAGGCAAGATTCCGGGTCGGTATGGCTGTCTTCGTTTCGTTGCAAAAAGCGCATAGCGAGACCAGGAACGAAGTGACCTAGGCGAGACTTGTGCTCTGTGAGTGCAAAGGCTCTCCGCCAGCCATACCGACCCTCCCTTCTACTCACGGAAGATTAAATCACCAGACAGGCCTTAATAGACGATAGTGGGATCACCCGCCACAGCCCAGAGGAGTTGGAATCACCTGACAGGAAAAAACTTCGATAAGGTCGATCTGCAACAATAGTCTTAAAGGAGGCCCTGCCATGCGGGATCTTACCAGTCCCAATCTGCCAGAAGATTTGTCCGTTCCGTTTGGTTTGATGGAAGACGCGTTTCACAGGCTGAGCCGACTGGTCAGCGATATGAGCCAAGACGAAGTGGATTACCGGGGTCCGACCGGAGAGGTAAACTCGACGGGCACGCTGATCCAACACCTTGCCGCTACCGACCTCGGCTACCTATATTGCATCAAGGGGGAGCCCTCTGAGAAATTAATCGATGAATTCGGCCCCGACCGTACCGAAGACGGACGCCTGCCCACCGTAAACGGTCAGCCGGTGGACTCTTTGTTGGCTTCTTACCGAAGTGTCCTTGACCGAGTTCATGAGTACCTGATGACGCGCACCGAAACGGACGCCACCCTTTCCGTCACCGTGCCCTGGTGGCCGGAACCGGCCAGTGTACGGTATGTGCTGTGGCATATGGCGGGGCACTCGATGTACCACCAGGGACAAATCCGTCGCCTGCGGGAGTGGTATAAGAAGGAGAAAGTGCATGGTTAGATACAATAGAGAGTAGTAAAGAAAGCCGCCTAAAGGCGGCTTAACTTGTTCATTTTAAAAGTTGCTGCTTTTTAGGGCGTGTCTGAACAATCCGTAAGGCGCGATACCGGATTGGTATGGCTGTCTTCGTTTCGTTGCAAAAAGTGCATAGCGAGACCTGGAACGAAGTAAACCAGGCGAGACTTGTGCTCTATGAGTGCAAAGGCTCTCCGCTAGCCACACCTTTTTCCCACGGAAAAATGAATGACCACACAGGGCCCTAGTATCCCCTATGATTATTCCTTTGTCTCACCCATAATCCGCTGATTCATAAACTCATACACATCTTCTTTTGACCGGAGTTTGCGATAACCACACCCGAAAATATAGATGAGTTCCTGTTTTGAATCGTATGAATAAATTAACCGCAGATCAGGTTTAAATCCTTCCTGCGGATGTAGGTTGGAATGAAATTTCTTTTTGCGAAAGCCAATCAGTGGTGGTTCCTTTAAAATAGCAGCATGCTCTGGATGCTTTATGATCTCTTGGATCGCTTTGTCAATACAAGAGAGTACTTCATCGGGTTCCACGGCTTCTATGGCAACCCGGTCTAAATCCTCTTGAAACCCCTCGAAGAACTGGATCTTCATTTTTTGTTCCTCCGATACTCTTCAAGGAGTTCTTTCATAGTCATTCCTTCCGAAAGAGTTTTGAATTGATCGGGGGAAGCGTTCGCTCGATCACCAAATCGCTCGACCAGATCCAGATCATCCAGATATTCTTCAATTTCTTCCATCAGCTTTTCCTGATTAGGATGCTTAAGAACAATGCTGAGGATCCTGACAGCATATTCAGTTTCTTTCTCATTCAATTGATCAAGGAGTTTATGGGCATCTTCTTTGTTTACAGCCATCCAAGACACCTCCTAGTTTTCATTATACCACGGGCTCTATATCTTAACCCTCTATGTACAGTCCTCTTTAAGCGTCTCATTCACAACAAAGAATAGCGTCCAGCCTAAAAGAACAACTATAAAAGTCCAGTTTTAAGGGCTTCTCATCCCATGAGAAGCCCTTAAAATTACGCCTGATATATTTTTACCAGCGGCACCGCTGCCTGTTTTAGGATGAGGGTTAACGCCCGCCACGCTATCCGGCGATGGACGGGAAGATGACGGGTCAGAACGGCGCTGTATTCGATGGCCGATGCTGCCCCGCGGTACAGTTTGAACTTGCCGGCTCCGCCGCTTAAGTGCAGATGGAGCCCCCGCCGTTTTCCTTCCAGCGTCAGAAGCGCCGTCAGCATCCGGTACAGGCCTTCTTTTTGGGGGCGGGTCCGGTCATACCCGAGAAGAGGGGCGGTCATCCACTCATCCCGAATCCAATAGCCGATCACGCCGTTGATGCGGCCTTCTTTGCGCAAGGCCTGAATATGAAGAAATCCGGTTTCCAGTGCCCGGCGAATCCATAACGGAGTAAACTGGGGATTGTGGCGCGAGTACTTATGGATATAAAGCTGTTCGTACAAGTCTATGATCCGCTCCGCATCGTCGGCGTGGATCGCCTCCGGTTCCATCACCTCATAATCGCTGGATTGCAACAAGCGGAGATCCTGCTTCATCCGGCTACGCTCTCGCCGTGACAGACGGCGGTCGTCATCCTTGTGGAAGAGATAAATCTGACGGCTGGGAATGAGGTCATGACCCACATCGGTCAAGTCCTGCATCCACTGGGCATGCAAGAGTTCCGTCAAGGATCGGTAAGCGATCGCATGGTCGGGAAAACGCTCCTGCAGAAACTGGGCCACCTGATGGGTCCGGGTTCGGGATAACGGAACATGCAGATTGGTAGAGAGGAGCCAGTTGTTAACAAAGACGATGCGGTTGATCCGTGCCCGCCTCATCCACCCTCCAAGCGGAGCCAGCCCGGCCTGCACCCCCATGCGCAGGAGGGGATTCTCCAGGATCCGCAGCTCATCGCGCACATAGCCGATATATTGTGTATGGGGTGAGCAGACATAGGAGTTGTCATACTCTTCTTCATTGACGGTGACGGGCAGCAGCCATTCATCTACTTCCAAAAGGAGACAGCGGGTATCTATATTGCGGATCCAGGTGGAGGGTTTCCTCATCAGGGGGATCCAATAGTCCCGGACCGCCTCTCCATGGCGGTAGCGGGAAAAGTCCAACCCTTTCGCCGCATTCGAGTCGTGTAGACGGATGGGGGTCATGGGGACCACATCCGTTCCACCCGCCGCAGCTTTTTGTCCGCTGCCGGAGGTTGGTAGTAAGTGAAACGGATCGTGGCCGGTTGAACGTCCAAACGGTTAAACAACCGGATCATGGCGGCCCGCATCTGTTCTTCCGCCTGTTTGCGATCCGTTCCGCTCTGCTCTTCAAAGGCGACCGTGATGGCATCAGGAGCCTGTTGAACCACCCGGTATTGGACAACCTCCTCACCCGCCTGCCAGACGGCGCGCCGGATGAAGTCGGGAAACACCGCTTTGTTTTGAGCTGTTTTTTGGTCCTTCAGATAAAAGATATCGTCACAACGCCCCTCCACCCGCGCGATCGCGGAAAAGACCGATCCGCAGGGGCACGGTTCTTTTTTTAATACCAGGACATCGTTTAACCGATAGCGGATGAACGGTTGCGTCGTGCGGGAAAAATCGGTCACGATGGGGACGAACCGCCCGCTATCTTTATCAATCCACTCCCGCCCGATATGGACGAGATCTTCGTTGAGGTGAAGCGTACCAAAAGGACAAGTGGCGGCCAAAAACCCTTCCGTGCACTGATAAATCTGGTGAACCGGCTTCCCCAACTGCTCTCCTATGAATTCCCGGTCCCGGTTGTCCAGGACATCGGCCACGGAGACGACTTTGACAGGCCGGATGGCCAATCTCCCCCTCGCCTGTTCCTTACTTAAGGATAACAACACAGAAGGAGGGGCCACCAGAATGGTGGGCTGTTGCCGGTTTAGCCGCTCCACATGCACAGAAAGATAATGCAGCAGATCGTAATATTCAAACGACAATCGCCGCCGCCGTACCGAGGTATACAAATTGCTGTTGGCCCGCAGGAAAAAAGCGATACGTTCCCTCTTTGCCAATCCCCGGGGGAGAACCTTGGCTAAAATAGTGCCGGCCCACCGCTCCCGTTCTTCCTGACTGACCAGAAACAACCCCCGGTTACCGGAGGTGCCGGAGGACAAGCCAACCGTCACCTTTCCGATCTGGGGGGTGAAATCCCTCGTTTCCTCCGCTTGCCATGCGCAGCGCAGCGCTTCCTCCTTTTGAATTCCGGCGGTGTTTAATCGGTCAAAATGGGTCATCATCAACTCTTTATCCATCAAAGGCAATGCCTCAAGCCTCTCAAACGTCAAATCCGATCCGTCCCACCCCCTTATCGCCTCCCGAAAATGGTCGCGGTAAAAGGGGGAGTGTTTCAGGACAAAACCAAAATGGCGACGCATCAGCCGCAGCTGGCGAGCTTCCAACTGACGGCGGGACCGGACAGCCATCACCCGCCGGGTCCGTATGTACGCAAAAGACAGACGAAACAGGTTCATGCTTCCACCCCTTTCACAGCGGTCAACGCTTCCGGGCAGTGGGATGGAACGATTCGCACCGCCGGATTCTTGCGGTGAAAATCGACCAGCTGTTGAAAATGATGACGATACTCCTTTCGTCCTCCCATCACCTTGTATGTGAGGGGATGAGGCTCACTCTCCGTCCGGATCGCCGCCATCGACCAAGCCGCATCCGCGCAGAGTAAGGTGGGGCCCCGGTCACGGTCCACAAAAAAGAGTCCGTATTGTCCAGGGGCATGCCCCGATAAGCGGATGGCCAACAGCGACCCGTCCCCAAACCAGTCGAAAACGGTGTCGAATACACCGTAAGTCTCCCGAAAAGGAAAGGGGTCCTTCTCTTCGATAAATTGGACCCGTTCGGAAAAGTCCGGGGGCAACAAACCGGGGACGAATCCGTTTCGCATGGCGGCCATCCCCCGTTTGTCCCGGATGTGGTGATACGCTTCCCGGGAGCAGATGAAAACCGACTGGGAGAAATCCCGCACCCCTCCGATATGATCCCCGTGAAAATGGGATAAGAAGACATACCGGATATCCGTCGGGGAAATGCCACGCTCCCGCAACTGTTCCGTCAGGGCGTCTTCCTGCCGGAACACCACCGGTGTGATCCGGCGGTAGAGCGAATAGGGAAACCGGCAGGTTTCTCTGAAAAAATGGGTGGCATAACCGGTATCAAACAGAAGAAACCCCTCCGTCGGATGGCGGATCAACACGGCCAGGGCGTGAAAAGAGGCAAGGCGAAACGGGGCATCCCGGCGGCTCAACCGTTCGATTTGCCGGCAATAGCCGGTGCTAAATAGGGTGGATTCAACCGTGATTGCGGTGCCAGCGGACATATCGATCCACTCCTTCAGCAATTGGGATGCGGGGTTGGTATCCCAGTTCGTGTCGCGCCCGATCCAGGTTGAGGGTCTGGCTTTTCCCCAGGACGCTCACCGTGTAGCGGGTAAACGGCGGCTCCTCCATCCATGGAACCACACGGGCCGTCCACTCCATGATCCAGGCGGCATAAAAGGCTTGATGGTAGGAGACGGGTTTACCGCGAAGAGGCTGATCCAGCTTCGCGAACAGTTGCTGCAACACGTCGATCAGCTGGACCGGTTCCCCGTTGGTAATGTGATACTTCCGACCCAGGCAGGATTCGGGGGCCGTTTCACAGAGGAGAAGAGCGTCCACAGCATTATCGATATAGGTCAGATCTATCCACACTTTCCCTCGATCGATCAAGGGAATGAACCGTCGTTGGTTCGCGGCAATCAGCCGGGGCAGGATCGTCGTATCCCCCGGACCAAACAAGGCGCGGGGCCGGATCGTGATGACGGGAAGGCCCTCCTGGTATGCCCGGTCCACCGCTTGTTCCGCCAGAAATTTTGTTTTGGCGTAGTGGTTGGCAAAACGGCCCGGCAAGGAGGCGTCTTCTTTTACATCCAACCGTTCGTCGAAACGGAAGAGAAGGGATGGAGTGGAGACATGGACCAACCGCCGGACTCCCTGTTTGCGGCAAGCTTCGATCACCCGTTCTGTCCCGATCACATTGCTCTCGTAAAAATCCCGGTACCGTCCCCAAGGAGAGGAGAGCGCACCGCAGTGAAACACGACATCCTGCCCCGCACAGGCTTCCATTACCTGCTGGCGGTCTTGCAGCCGGCCCTGTATAAAGCGGATGCCCTCTTCTTTCAGTTTGGCACCGACCGCCTCATTGCGCCCGAAAGCCGTTACCTTTCGCCCCGACCGATGCAGGCGCCTCGCCAAGGCTTGTCCGAGAAAACCGGTACCCCCGGTTACCAGTGCCATCGTTTTCCCCCTCCCATTCGATATCTTGGGTGGTCAGCTTCAACAGCGGCAGATGCTGTTTGCGGGCGGTTCGCCACAGATGCCACAGGGAGAGACCCTGCCCCCAAAAGGGAGCCGGATCCCTCCAATCAAAGACGACATCCCGATGGGCGGCCATAGTCCGGATCCAATTCCACGGCTTCCCCTGCCGCCACCCGTACAACACCATCGGAAGCACCAACATCGTTTTGGTGTCCGCAGCGGGGATCACCACAGAGGAACAGTCCCCGCCAACCATCGCCTCCACCAACGATGGCTCCGTAAACAGGTGGATCCCGCTGGTGGCGCGCGGGTTGCATTCCAAGGGATAGAAGCGGCCGTCATCCCTTGATTGAATAAAATCAAAGGCGATCTGTCCGGTATAGCCGTACCGCTTCACCAGCCGGTCCACCCACTCATACACCTGCGGCTCCTCCTCATGACGAAAGGTCAAGGCGGAACCGAGCCCCGCCGTATACACCGTCCGGTAGCAGCTGTAAGCCGCCAGCCTCCCATGGTAGGCGACCGCGTAAGCAGACAGCTGAGGTCCCGCAATGCGCTCCTGAAGCACCCAGGGTTGCTCCAGGGAAACCGGCGGCTCCTCCGGCGGTTCCTCCAAAAAAAGCACCCGGGTGGCAAATCGGGAGTAGGCCGGCTTTAGGACCGCCGGAAAAGGAACCTCCTCCACACCACGCTTCCACTCCGACCGATGATGAAGAACGACGGTTTTCGGGACATGCTCTCCCGCCCGCTTCAGTTCCTCGATAAAGGACCCCTTGTGGTGAAGTTGCTCCAGCGTTTCCAACCGATCCGTCAACACCCGACAACCCTGCTCCAGCCGCTTTCGGTGCTTGGCAATAAAAAAAGTCTCCTCACAGGTGGGAATCAGCCAATCCACCCCATGTTGCCGAATCAGGGAAACCAGCCCCTCGACAAAACCGGCCTCGTCCCGGTTGGGACCCGGTAGGGAAAACCAACGATCCACCGCTTGGGAAAAAGATAGCAGCGAGTATTTCATGCTTTCCGCCGCCAACACCCGGTAACCGGCCCGTTTGAACAACCGGGCCAGATCCAGGGCGACCGGCGCCCGGCCGCCGGTGATCAGTACCGCCGGTTTAGTACGCAAGCACGACACCTCCGAGTGACGTGCCCGCCGATGTCCCCAGCATCAACACGAGGGAGCCCCGGGCAAGGCGCCCCTGCTGGACGGCTTCATGCAACGCCATCGGCAGGGATGCCGCAATCACGTTGCCGTGGTCTTCCAGAATCGTCATATACTTTTCCTCACGAATACCGAGCTTTTTCCGCATCAGCTCCATGGCGATCCCGCTGGCCTGGTGGGGAATCACCAAGTCGAGATCATCGATGCCCACCCCCGCCTGTGCCAGCAGCCGGTCCACAAACCCGGGCAAATAACGGGCAACCATACGGTAGACCGCTTTTCCGTCCATATCAAACAGAAAATACTCCGGCGGCGGATTGGTACGCGAATGATATCGGGTGCCCCCGCCTCGGATCCGGGTATAATCGGCTCCCTGGCTGTATGTTTCCATGCGGGAAGCCAGGATGCGCGCCGGACTTTCGGGTGCACTCTTCTGCACCACCACCGCCGCCGCCCCGTCACCAAACAGCACACTGCTTTTCTTCTGCTCCCAGTTCAACCCGATAGAGGCGATCTCACTAGCCACAAACAAGACCCGGTGGTATTGCCCCGCCTGAATCGCGTGGGAAGCGAGGTCCAATCCCGTAATAAAGCTCAAACAAGTGGAATTGATATCAAAAGCGGGAACGGGAGGAACTCCCTGGGTGAGCCGCTGGTGAATCAGAGCAGCATGACAGGGGATCGGCTGCTCCATCGTTCCGCTGACGGAAATGATGCAATCAATGTCCTCCACCGCCAATCCCGCCCGGCGAAGGGCTTCCTCCGCCGCATAAGCCCCCATCTGCGACGATGTCTCATCGGTTACAAACCACCGCGTCCGCACACGGGAACTTTTATAACTCCAACCCGGCGGCAGCCCCAGCTTTTCATCCAGCATCTCCGAAGTCACCGTCTGCTCTGGCAAATATTTTGCCGTGCTTACGATCTGTATCGCTCGTTCCATTTCTCTCTCCTCTGTGTTGAAAAATATCGAAAAAAGTGACGGATCCCGCCTGCTACATATGGTTCCATCAATGAATGAACGCCCATTCAATTCGTAATCATATCACATTTCCTGACAAAAAAGTCTATTACTTAATAAAATACCAACTATTTTGATAGTGAAAACAAAAGCCCGGATCTCCAAGCCGCCCGACTTGTCCATGTGAGGCCAAGAAAAACAGATCGAAGTTTCTTGCAGGGACAATAGCAATAGGCTCAGGGTTATACGAATGGATCGCTCCAGTCGAAAAGGCGGCGGGTTGTGCCGTTGTTGTCACCTTCGATGAAGCTTCTTTTGCCGATGGGGTTGAAACGGACATTTACCTTGTACCGGTTCGTTATCGTCGGGAAGGAAAAAGTGCTGCCAGGGGTGCTGGATGGAACCCTGTTCATCACCTAAGGCGGGATGGATCGGTATTTCATCATAGGCATCAATCTTGGCGCGAATGTTCCTGCGGGCTTTCACACCGGCCGATTTGCCGGGCATAAATGCCGCAAACAACGCCAGGGGTTGAAACACGATGACCAGACTGTTTCCCAGATTACGGCTCTTTCTCTTTTCATACAGCGGAGTATTGGCGAAAACGACGAATGACTCTCCATTAAAGCAGAAAAGCCACAGATACTCATCCGGATCGATCGGCTTGTCCTCCGGCCATGGCTTTGGATCCTGTTTGTGCAGGAAACGGAGAACCTCCCAAAACCGGTTTTTATATTCATTCAAGGATCGCGCCGATGGTTCCGGCTTAAAAAAAGCAGCCAATGTCAAGGGCGCCCCCCTGCTCTGCCGATCCACTTTCATATATGCCTCGATCGTGCGGGGCAGGTCCGACCAATCCTCTTCCACGTAGGTGTAGTAGACTTCTCCGTTCTTTTCCGCCTGCGTACCCAGGTAACAAGGGAACTGCGGATCGGTGACAGTGTCGTGAAAGTGTCGGTACTCATCTTGAAACCATTGTGGTTTTGCTCTCTCGGAAGAAAGCATATCCTTTCGTGAAAACAGCTTCATGTTGATGCACTCTCCTCTTGTGAAGAAGAATCTTCTTTTTTCCGCAATCGACCAAGGAATTTACCGATCATGAGATGAAGAGCCGCCGCCACCAATCCCGCATCCAGTGCCGGTACATGGGTTAGGGCAAACCAGCCCAACAAATCCGGGGTAGTCGCAAAAGCGACAAAGGCTCCCGCCGCCCACACCAGCATGGTATGCCAAACCAGCGCGGGAATCTTCGGTGTCTTGGCAAAGGCAAAATGGAACCGGGAAGGATTGATCAAAAAGTATTCAACCAGGTAGATCCCCCCGATGGGAGCGGTAAAGGGAGTGATATACGTCAGGAACGTGGTGAAGTTGTCGGCAATACCCAAAAAGCCCAGTGTCGTGCCGGCCAGCCCCGCCACAATACAGAGAACGGGCTTCGGGATGGAACGAACCATAGAAGCCATCACCAAACCGAGTGAATACAACGCATTATCATTGGTGGTCCACTGTGCCAACAGCAGGAACAGAACGACAAAGGTCCCCATTCCCGTGGAAATCATCACGATAATCACATCATCGGTCCCCATCAGGTGGACGAGAGAGGTGGCCAACAGAAGCATGATCATATTCCCGATAAAGAAACCGAAAAATCCCGATAGGGCCGCATCTCTCGTCGACCGTGCCCACCGGGCCACATCCGCCAAAAAAGTCCCCATCACCCAGCCGCTGATAACCAGGGAGATTCCCATCCCCAGTCCCAGCCCTCCACCAGCAGGCGCCTCCCACATCGTTTGCCTAATTTCCGAATGGCTGAACACATGAAACAACAAATAACCCAGCAACGTGATGACAAACGGGATCGCCACCACACTTAACCGTTCGATGGCAATATACCCCAATGTGGCGGTCAGGGTCATCAACAAGCCGCCGACAATGGTGAGCCACTGGGCGGAGATCTCCACCCCGATCGCTCCCGATATGGCTGCGTTAGCCGCATATCCGAACAATCCCGTCTGCACACCGAACCAACCGAAGCCCACGATCAACATTGCCAGCAAAACCAGCCGGTTTCCCCACTCCCCAAACGTAAAGCGAACGATCATCCCCATGGACAAACCCGTTCTGGCACCGATCACACTGCATAAGGCAGCTAAAATCCCTAAAATAAATGAACCGATGACGACGGCGATTATCACATTTCCCAAGCTCATCCCTTGAGCCAATGCTGAACCCAGCGCCACCCCCGACAGATCGATCCCCACACCCATCCAAATCAAGGTGATAGGAATCCAGCTTCGCCGTTCACTCAATGGAACGGGAGAACGCGCATAGTCATGCCTGGCAATATTCGTGGCGATCATGAACATCCTCCGTTATTAAAATGATCCATTTGACTTTAGTATTTTAACATCGACTGAATAGTTTGTCTATTATTAGACAGGATTCGACGGGTTTTGATAACATGTGACAATCCCGTTTTCATCACAAATAAAGCATTTAAGGCGGGGGTATGATACTTTTGTCCGAATGGGTATGTATTTTTAAGTTTTAGTAATGAACAAAAAACCGCTTTTCTTTTGGAAAAGCGGGGTTTCGATTTGCATCAAATAAAACCGATCCTTAACACGCCATCCTGGATGGGAGAGTGATCAGGTTTCATCCGCATCCCCCCAATTCCAATTCCACAGTCTCACTTCTCCCACATGCACCCCTTTTACCCATTTCTCTTCCTTCAATTTCAACACTTCTTTCGTCGGACCGGTGATGACGGCGCCGTATATCTGAACGCCGTTCTGTTCCACATAGCGGAAGCGTTCCTCCCAACGCACGGTAGGGAATCCCACGATTTGGTCGGCCATGTCGGCATGATCAACCACAAACCGGAAGGTATCCATAAAATTTTGTTCGCGAATGTCGGCACTGCCGTACTCGTCCATCTCCGGAAATTCAATCGACTCAGAGGTGACTGTCCCCAGCCCGAAAAAGAAGCGGCCTTCTACGGTTTCCTCCCTTGATTCAGCAAACCGATCCAACCAGATCCCCTCATGGGGAAATCCGATTCGCTCGTCCAACCAGTCGTCTTCCTCCCATTTACCACTTTCCTCCCCGGTGTCTACCGCGTACCACACCGGCAGGAAGCGGTATGGGTTCATGTGATCCAGCACTTCCTGGGTTTGATAGGGACGATCAAAAGCCAGATAGGCCTCGACAACCGTTCCTTTTGGCAGATTCTCCAATCTGCTCCAGCCTAGTCCGTCATTCTGCTCCGCCTCATGGAACGGTTCCCAACCGGGTTCATCCAATCGCCAGTCCCATCTCCGATCCGACACCCGATTAAAGAAGAGATCGACATCCAGTGTCCCCGCCTTAGTAAATTCATCTCCGATTCGCTTTTTTAGATCCGAGGATAGATTAAGCTTAAAGAAGAAACCAGTGGAGGTGTTCATACCACCCGTCTCCACATTGGGCTGCGTAAGAGCAACGGTGGCTTGTGCGACGTCACTGTAATTTTCCAACCGGTCTCCCGAGTCATAATAGACTGCTGTCAGCACGGTGAGTACGATCCCCACAACAAACAGAATCGCTGTCACCAGGGCTCCTCTTCGTAAACGGGGACCCCACTTTCTCCACCACTGAACCCGCTTCGGTACAAGTGACTCCTCTTTCTCCCTCCGCTCCTTTAGGTAGGTCTGATAGGCTTCCAGCTTTTCCAGTTCCAACTCGACCTCTGCCCGTTCCTCTTCGGTGAGTGTTCCCTCGCGATACTGCTTCCATTTTTCTTTGAAGTCCTCACTCATATTGAATTCCACCCTTTCCTCCGGCACTGATACTTGCCGGCTTGATATAATCGTTGAATTCGGATAAAGACTCGGGACCACAACAGTCTCGAAGCTAAGATAACGCACAAATCCGAAAAACTTCGCCCTGCACAATCATCCAACTCGCTTCTCCCCCCCTCGGCCCTCCCTCTTCATTTACGTTCATAGGAGGAAAAAGTTTCATCTACAGCTTTATTTTTCTTTTTTCAACAAGAACAGCCCGACAGTCTACACGCCGGACCTGGGATTTTCTAGTGCCCTATCCTGTTAACTTGATCTGTTTTTCCTGTCCCTGCACGCTAGTGTCTTGGTTTTCGTCTTAAGTTCCCATGCACTCATAGAGCAAAGTCTTGCCTCGGTCCCATTCGCCCCTGGGTCTCTCTATGCGTGGCCAGTTACGCCGCCGAAAACCAAACCTCCCTCCAAAGAAAATATGATCGATATTGGCAGAAGGAGCACACGCTCATGGAAACCTCTTTTCATAGAAAAAAACCGGGTGGTCCAACCCGGTTTATCTAAAAAAGCAGAAGCCTGTCTTTTGCGGATATCCACTTATTCTACTGGGGAATTTTGTGTTCCATCCATACGTTCGGTTCAATATAAACCCCTTCATTTTTCTCTACATTAATCTCTACTGGGGTTAGAGCACCGGGAACCACATACGAACCACTACTCATAAACCGCATCCCTGTCCATTCTTCCCACTCCGCAACCGTTCCCTCTGCTCGCACTCCTTCAGGCATGATCCGATGAACGGAAGCATGTAAACGTTCATGTACCCGCATCCAGGGATCAAACAAGTATCCATCTTCCCGCCGCCACTCTATATAATCCTTCATCGGCAGCAGGGGATACCGTTCTTTGTGATTAGGACGAACAGGGGCGATGAGTGAAGAAAAACCGTGCTGCTCCGCGATTCGCCGCATGACCAAAAGAATGCTCCGGCTGAGACCCTTTCCTTGGGCGCTGGGGACAACCAATCCTGCCAACGCACAACAAACATTGAATTCGCCTTCCTCACGAGGGTAAAGGTTCGCTGATCTATCAGGAAGACCCTCACTGCTCCCATCCCACCACAGTGGACTCGTGACTCCAGCCGCAACCATCTCATAGTCTTTGAAAAGTGCAAATTGGTAACTAGGGAAAGATTCTAAAAATGGATCCCAGCTGTCCCGGATCGCCCGGTCCCCCTCAAAAATGAACCGGGGAAATAACTCACGGGACAGTTTCGCTATCCGGGGAATGAGCTCCGGGTGCTCATCAGCCGTACGGATGTCAAAATCAAGCATGGGCGGTCTCCTCCTTCTGAGGTCGATTCAGGGAAGTGAACTTACCCAACACGAAATGCAGAATAGCCGCAATCAAGAAGGTATCGATGCTGGAGGCGGTCGTAATCGTAAACAATCCCAGTCCGCCTTCTTCTGCCGGTGTTGTCATGATTCCTACGGATGATGCACATACCCAGGAAATGATAGCCGTCCAGTATACCGGCGCTACTTTTTTATCTTGGATGAATGCAAACATAAAACGGTGCCGATTCAAAAAGAAATATTCCACGAGGTAAATGGCCGCAATGGGGGAAAGCAGCGACCCCATCAGAGTAATATAGACCAAGAAATAGTTGTGAATTTGGAAGAAAGCAATTGCTGACCCAACAACCCCAACAATTAATGTTAACGCGTACTTAGGCAGGAACCGAATCAGACTGGACAAGGCAAGACCACTGGAATAGAGCAGGTTGTCGTTCGTGGTCCACTGGGCCAGAATCAGGATCATAATCGCGAATAGCCCCCATCCGATAGAGAGAAAGATGTCGATGACATCCTCAATGCCCGTGATTCGTACTAAAAAAATCGCTAAGGTGATCATCATACTGTTACCCAGCAGAAATCCGAAAAATCCCGAAAAGAACGCTTGCTTTCTGGTCTTTGCCCATCTGGCAATATCGGGGCAGATCACCACGATAATCATCCAACTGGCCACCACAAAGGAGATAGCCGAACCTAAGGTCATGGTGATGCCACCTCGCGGAAGAGCCGTTAAGATGTCTGCTTTTCCTTCCGTTCCCAACACAGTTGCGAACAGACCACCCATTAAAAACAGCATTAAGGGGAACGCCACGATACTTAAACGTTCGATCGCGATATAGCCCACTGTGGCCGTGATCGTCATCAATACTCCGCCTATCACACCTGCCCAAGCGACGGGGATCTCGATCCCAAAAACCTCCAGTAACAAGTAATGAAGTGACTCACCAAAGAGACCCACCGTCACACCAAAAGCAGCGAAAAAGACCAGCATAATCACCCAAGTAACCACTTTTGCACCATTTTCTCCAAAAGCAAAGCGTGTGATGATTCCCGTAGGCAGACCGGTAGTCGCTCCTATGTAACAACACAACCCGCCTATGACGCCCAGAATCACGTTGGCGATCACTACGGCAATGATCGCCATCATGACTGTTTGCCCTTGAGCGAGAACGCTTCCGATAAGTGCCGCGACAATGTCGGTCCCCAAAGCGAACCATACCAGGATCATTGGAAACCAGCCGCGTCTATCTCCTATCGGAACCGGTTGACGTGCATAATCGTCCTTTGAAAAAAAGGTTAGATAATCCAACCCGCCTGTTTGTTTACTCAAAAATAATTCCCTCCCAGTTCTTATTACGATTAAATATATCATGTTTGATTCATTTTTCAAACGATTTTGTCGTTTATTTTTTATATATATAAAATTAAATTTGTGTAATTTTAAAGTACAGCCTGTTATTCGTTTTATGCACTATTATTTACCTTTGAGGCAAACTGAAATGGCAGCCGTTCGATGCAGATTCCGGGGACTTCACTCCACCCAATCATCCAATGTCGTTTTCATCCCCCCTCTACTTCCTTCCTTATCTATGTACACCGGGGGAAAAGTTGTACTTTCGATATAAATTTTTTTGTTTCCTTTTCAATTCGATCAAGTCCGGCAAGAATATAGCCGTACTTGGTCATTCCTTCTCTAGGAAGTCTTTTGTATGAGGTAGGACCCTAATGTTCATGGCTTTTCCTCTTCGAAATGTGGTTACTTATGTACATCCTTCACTAAAGCTGATATAGATGACAATCGAGGCGGCTTTAAATAAAGCTACCTAGTGCCCCTTCAGGTAACTTCGATCTGTTTTTCATGGCCTTTACGAGGACAAGTCAGTCGGCTTGGTTTTCCGTCTTCGCTCCATGCGTGGCAGAGTCGACTCCGCCGGAAAACCAAGCCTCCCTCCACGTAAACACGATCGATATTGGTAGAAGGGGCACTAGCGGTAACACCGGACAGGGATAAAATCAAAACCCTGTCCGGTTTTTTATGGAAAGGTTCTATTTACCAATTGACAAAATCCGTATAAGATGATAGACGGAAAATCTTATACAAGGGGAGAGGGGATTGAACAAATGGTTTAGTTGGATCGGTAAAATCATATTGAACAAGCGTGGGTCTCAAACAATTGAATATGTGGCTGTCATGGCTGGGGCTGCTCTATTGGGCATGATTCTTACCTCGGTTTTTGAAAGTAACGAGGTTCAGAATGCCCTCAAAGAAAAGATCGAGTGTGTCATTACACAAGAATGTAATGAGACCGAAGTGGCTTCCAACAAAAAATCCGATAAAGACTCATCCGGGTACATACCCGACAGCGTAATCAATCCGGCGGATGATCAACTTCCTGAAAGCGATCCCTCGCTAAACCCGATGAACTTTCATGACTATAACTGGGAGTATTCTTGGGAGCAAACGAACGATACGAGTCAGTCCGACGAAAAACCGCCAAAGGATGAAGGCTTCTTTAGCAAGTTGAAGCGAGAAGCCGGGGAAGCCTGGGACGGGTTTAAAGAAAAAGCAAATGATGTTTGGGAGGGCACCAAAGAAGTTACCTCCGACACATGGGATGGAATTCAATCCGGCGCGGAGGCGGCCTGGGAGTGGACCAAGGAGCATAAGGAAGAGATTGGCGCAGGCCTAACCATTGCGGCTGGCGTAGGACTGATGTTTGTTCCGGGTGGTCAATTCATTGGAGGTAGCATCCTCGTTGGGGCTTTAGTGAGCGGTGGGATTGCGGCTTATAGCGGGTCTGATTCCAAAGAGATAGCCCAAGCAGCCATGTTTGGCGGGTTAACCGGAGCGATTGGGGGAGGGGTTGGAAACGTCGTAGGAAGGGGACTCATGGCAGGTTTGTCACGGGCTGCTTCTAGCAACTTTATCCGTACCCGTTTTCCTGCGCTGGCAAGCGGTATGTCCGCTGGAGGAAGTGAAAGCCTGGCGGACGACTTTCTACACGGACGCAAGCTGAATTGGAAAAATGCCGGAATCGCCGCGTTGACCGCCGGTGGGATGTTGGTCGGGGGTAGCTTTGGTACACAATTGATGAATGCCGCCACCCCTACCGGACCGATGGCGGGGATTAAGGCGGCCAATAAAGCCGATATTGAAATCCCCAACGTTGTTAGTAAGCCAGTATATAATAATGTCGAAGCACCCAAATATTTTCGCGGTGAAGATGGGAAGCTTTATGCACGGTCTAATGAAACAGGACGCAAAACAAGGATGGTAAATCAGCAATATGCCGGTAAAAAACATCCAGATACGGGTGTACCATATGATAAACATGCTAATCCAATATTTGATTCAAAAGGAGACTTCCAACTAAAAGAAGAGTCTCTTCTAAGAAGCAGAAACTCTCATTTTAGAGAAATGGATAAGGAGTTATATAATGCTGTCGCTGTAAAGAAAGATGCACAAATCCGTTCAAGATTTACCAAGGATGAGCTAAAATTCATTGAAGATCATAAGAAAAAGCCACCCAACTATACATGGCACCACCATCAAGAAGTCGGTAAAATGCAGTTAGTAGATCGGGTAAAACACAAAGATACAGACCATACTGGCGGTTATGCTTTATGGGGGAAAGGACAACTAAAAGGAGGAAATAATAAGTGAATGTTTACTTCGATACTAGTTGGGTAAGCAAACATTCCAAACCAAACCTTACGGAGGATGAGATTAAAGAGGTCGAGGCAGCTTTAGGAATTAGTTTTCCAAAAGAATACAAAAAAATTGTACAGAAGTACAACGGTGCATTGATTGAGCCTAACGTTATTGACTTTAATGACGAGGAAGAAGTATTTGAGATGCTTATTGACTTGCTACCAAACCAAGAATTTAACATCGTAAGCACAGTGAAAGCTTTTCAGAAGCGCGAACGTCTCCCTGAAAAGGTTATACCAATTGCTACAGACCCAGGTGGAAACTACTTTTGTTATGATTTTCGTATCTCAGAAAGTCATCCACCGATCGTCTTTTACGATCACGAATTTGAGTGGGACGACGATAATCTGACCTATGTTCGACCCAATCTTACCGAACTGCTCAATGATCTGCGTGATTAAAAGTGAAAAAACCGATTGTAGGTATATTGTCCCGGAAGAAACGATTCCGGGACTTTTTATGCCCGAATACGAGAACACAAAAGATTGACAGGAATCGTTTACAATAGTGCTGCTCCCGTCAAACCCGTGCGATTCAGTTTCAACGTACCAGTAAGTTTTTTACTAAGGTTAATCCTCTTTTGTTTATGGCTTGGGAAAAGTGCAAATAACCGTTCAATCCGTACTAGTAGGCTCCAATTCGAAAAGCCCGCTAGATGGCGGGCGTTTTATATTAGGGAGATCGTAATTTAGCTCCTAATATTGTGGAGCAACCACGACCTTTCGGTTTGATAACTCAGAACCCTAATTGCTTCTTACTTCCTTTTTGAACTATAAGTTTTTTTACAAAAAATCAGGTAAAGCCAACATTCAGCTAGAGTCATTATAACGAACGTCGAAACCCGATAGGACTCATTTAGGATCCCGTTTCTTAATCCGTTTCATCAACTGTTGAATGCCGTAAACCATGAAGGCACCGAGAAAACTAAGTATCGTATTAATACCCACCCACATAAACCATTCCAAGTCTTGAAAATAGTACACCATATACGTTTGAAAGAGAAAAACGAGCAAAGGCCCCACCCAAAGACGCTTCGGCCAGATTTGGAATATCATCCCCGCCAAAAGTGAATACAGCGGAAAGTCTACCAGAATCGTTCCTGCCTCGATATGCATGTTATTTCCCCCTGATTCAATTATACGATCAGACTATCGTTAAACTTTATAGGCTATAAAAAACTATTCTTTGTTGAGAAGTACAAAGTCCTGTATTCCGATTGAATCCCTGATAATAGGTAATTCAATCCTTTTCTTTCGCTTCAAAGTTTCTTTATCAAAAATGCCGATATACCCCGCCTTCTTTTTCCCCCGGGGCATGATCGACAGTGTGTATACGTATCGATCATCTACATACACTCTTTGAAGGTAAATGTCATCCTCTTCACTCGCTTCCCTTACCTTTTTTTTCACTTGATACCCTTGATCCAATTTATATAAATACCCCTCTTCCGTTGTTACATAAAGATGTTTTTGGTCCGTAGCCACAAATTGGGGATATACATACATGTCTTCGTCCAATATCACTTTTTTAACTTTATGAGTCTCCGGATCAAGAACTACCAACTTATCCCCATCCTCCTGTGTAGCAGCCACAATCTTTCCTTGAAACATCTTCATATCATCCGCCGCTCCTACATCGGTCGGTTTGATAGGAATCTTCTTTCGTATTTTTCCTGTTTTTATCTCGATAATATAGATGTAGCTTCCTTTATCCTCATCAACAAACACATAAACTTCAGACTGATGAACGAGTACACTCCGGGTAAGGCTGGGAACGGTCGTCCGATTTACTTGGTTTCCCCGACGAATTTCCACTGTATTGGTTTCAAGATTAGTATTATAAAGTATGACTTGTACACCTTGCTGGGTGTCAGCAAAGGTATGTACATCGTAGCTACCCAATGATAATTTTCCGCTTTTATCAATATGCGCACGCATGTCATCATCTAATGTGGCCGGAAATAAAAATCCTCCGTTTCCATCAGAACCGATTTGAAACACACCCATCGCTTTAAAATCAACAGAAGATCGGATATCCCCTTCATCATCAACGACAGCAAATACGCTGTCCTTCCCTAAGGAACTAGTGTAGATCACCCCATAGGAACCATCTGTCAAATCAATGGCATCGGTAGAGTTGCAAGAAACAGTCAAAAGCGACACTGACAAAAGAGTAAGTAAGTGCTTCCATCGATGAATCATCTTGATTAACCCCCTTTAATCACAGGAAATCGTGGGGGTATTTCAACCCCCACGATTGTTCAACCCTTCTTATAATAGTTTTTAGTGTACTCGCTTTTGACTAAATCTACCGGCCAAACGGTGGGTCCACCGTCATTGTCCAGATCTTTCCCTTGCTTCTTCCAAGCCTTCCAAACCAGTTGCGAACAATAGTACTTATCGGTTCGATTCTTTTTGTTAAAGGTTTTATTATAAGGTTTTCCGATTTGTTTTTTAGCAAACTTGGCTGCTTTTTTGTGTGTATCTTTGTTTTCCTTTTTCACATACATTTTCCTTACATTTGAGTACCCCCGTTTTGTCCAATTATTCTTGCGTTTATGAACCCCTTTATCTGGATAGCTTTCCACTGTTGATTTAACCGTGTCAGGGTGAATAATTCCTGCATGCCCTACCAATCCTCCAATTTTGGAAGCTTGCGTATCCGTGGTAGCCAACACTGCTCCAGGAATATCCTTTTTCTTTTTCTTCTTTTTTGCCATCATCCCCATAGAACCTGTCTCGTCTTCCTCATCACACTCTTCGTCTTGATCATCACACTCTTCCTCTACGAACAAAGACCAATCGATCTCGTCTTCGTCCACCTCATCAACATAGTTTTTATTAAACTCCTCTGTCTCTTTGGTTTTCCTTTCGATTTCCTCTTCAATAATCTTCATTTCCTCAGGAGTAATGATCTCCTCTTCATCAGGAACATTTGCTGAAGCTGTATGAAGTCCAAATGCTCCTGTAAATAGAACAGCGGTAGCTACAAATAAGGGACCAGCAATTTTGACCTTTTTCAACTTGTCTTCCTCCCTGGAGTTAGGTGATAGATAAAACATTGTTCAAAATAATTACATCTAATTTTCCTTATGAAATACCACGCTCCTTATTTAGATGGGCAAGTTTTAAGTAGTTACAGGAAATGTAACTCATCTCAGTGAATGATAATACTATATAAATGCAAATTTGTCTATTTTAAAACTTCGACTAAATTCGACATAATTAGACACGAAAAATGGCCATTTTCATCTTATTTAAAGCCTAACTTTTAAAAGCACCTATTTCCCAATTGGATTATAAGTAATATGCAACCTTTATTGGTTTAATATTCATAATTATCAGTCCAAGTCTGATGGGTTATATTCTCCCCTATAGTTATTACCTCCTTTAGAAGTACTTGACATAATTTAAGAACTAATAATAAAGGGAGAAATAATTAGTCCTATTTTATCTAAGTTAAGTAAGTACACTACTTTATATAACTGAGGTAAAGCGAGAGCTTGATCGATGCACTATAAGCCATAGCCACTACGAGGAGGTTAATCGTTAGTGGCTTTTAAACAGATTAGTCGTCTCTCAACGAACCAAATCAGGTAAATAACAATGACACACAGGCATCATTGATCTCACCGTTAGCACTAAGCCGTGTAACGGAAGTGAAATCCCCCATTACACGGCTTTTTCCAAGGCAGCTCTCTTCAAGTCTTATTCTATACCATAAGCCAATCAAGGCGGTTTTTCTCATCTGCAAACAGATAGCGAACCAGCAATCCCGAAGGTTTACTTGTATCCTTCGGGTTCCATTTATCCACCGAGCCGAATACCAAAAAGCTATCCTTCGCTCGAGAAACCGCTACATTTAACATATTTTTGTTCCGATCAAAGAAAAATCCTTGCTTATTGCTCGTATAGACAGGAGAAAATAAAATGACTCGCCTCTCTGCTCCTTGAAGTGCATGGACCGTACCCACTGTCAGCTTCGATATGCCCATCTGTCGAAGGTGGCGCATAATGAGATGCTTCTGCCATCGAAATGGGGTCACGACTCCTACAATTTGTTCGATGGAGTCCTTATAGTATGCTTCCAGTCGTTTTCTTTCATGAAAAATCCACTGCGCCACTTCTTTGGCTTCCACTTCGTTTCCTCGACTACCGTATCGTACACTTTCATCTCCGCTTACCACTCGATAACCGATATGAGGAAGCCAGAAGTCTTCTAAATCATTTTCTCGTAAAGGTTCCAGCCTCTCTTTATAAGCCAATTCATTACAATAAGCGATGATCTCCGGAACACAGCGTCGATGCTCAGACAAGTACATACCGGGCATCTCTTCAAACTTTTGATAGATACTTAACCGTTGAGCGATCCCCATGACCGAACCGGTTGGAGAACATAAATCGGTCAGAGTCAATGACTCATAATCATCTACGTTTTGGATCAACCGATGCTTTAACAAATTAACCGCATCCAGTGTATGAGGAATATTGGAGATGGGCTCAATCTGCAATCGATCCCCTACGACAAGGGCTTGCTTTGCCAATGCAAAGGCTCCACCCGATATCTCCGGAACGGCTTGACCTGCTTCATCGACTAACAATAAGTCGATTCCCTCTGAAACATATCGCTTACTCTCATCCCATGTTCTGAAAAAGCGGGGAATCATATAAAAAGTGGAAACAAAACAAGGGGTTAGTTTGGCCAATCTACGCCATAGTTGACGAAGGGACTCCGCTGAACAGCATTCCTCCGATCCAACCGGAACACCTTTCTTTTTTCTCTCCGTCACTTCTAATAACCACTTTGCTTCCCAATAGTGTGTAGCCAACTGAAATGCCCGAAACCTCAGATTCTGATCTAACCATCCCGTCCAATTATCCGGCGTAGTCCCTTTATCAGCAAGCCACGCTTTCCAATCCTTCTCTTTTTTTATCCAATCCCTTTCAAGGCGTGACAGTGATTGAAGGCGCTGTCGAAGGCTTTCCGCTTGTTGTTTTGTCTCTTTCCATCGTGATTGATAATGGGAAGTCACCTCTTCTGTATGACCAGCATCTATGCCTAATACCGAACTCTCCTCTTCGAGAAAGCGTAGATTTCGCACTCGAATTCGTTCCCGAACCGGTGGGAAAAAAGAGAAGAGAGACATCCACCACGGCTCCCGGTCCACATGCTCTAGCCAAGCATCTCGCTGCTTACGGGCCTGGTTCACTTGCTCTTCGGCAAGACGTACTTTCTCTTCAAGATGAAGGCGTTCCTTTTTCAATGAATCGATGGAATCGAAATGTTGGGTTACTTCTTCCTTTACTACACTCCACTTATGAAAGCGGGAATGCGCTTCCTCCATCTCTGATACCGTCCGGCAAATTTCTTGATGCAAGTACGAAACGGCATCGGTAAGGTCGGATATGGAACGGGAAGCGTACTTACGACAACACTCAAGAAAATAGGCCTCCGCTTCTCGAAGATAATCATCATCTTGCTCCCAAGCCAAAATCGTACCGGTCCAATCACCGAACAGATAATGATAATTTTGAGCTTCTTCTTTTTTGGAGGCAGAAGCACAGTAAGTACCGTAACTGGATAAACAGGGAAGCCATCGTCCCGAAAGAGGGGATGTTGGATTTGGATCGTCTATCTTGC